>NZ_NUHI01000087.1:11164-11356 GCF_002575105.1 Bacillus sp. AFS053548
TATTTTTGCCTTCGTGCCAAGGTTTTAAGGATAACTATTCTTTATCTTTGAAAACTAAATACTACTTTTCTAAATTATTTAGAAAGATATTTCACAGACTTAGTTAACCATTTTTGAAAAAACTAAGTTGGTAGTCTTACAATAAGTCTGTCTAAAAACAGATAAAACCCTATTTTTAAAACCATTTGGGTA
>NZ_NUHI01000088.1:0-62751 GCF_002575105.1 Bacillus sp. AFS053548
GCTCGGCCGCACACGCATGCGTTAGCCAACCATGAAGCTCAAAATCGGAGCTTCACAACAGTGAATGAAAATGTAACGAAGTCGACCATACTGGTTCTAAGGCTGGGAGAGGAAGGTCGATCAACTATGGTGCTTAGAGCCCTTGCGTTAGTCTGACTCCAACGACCACGGTGCACAACTGACTGTTGCTCCCTTTCGGGAAGCACTCATGGTAGATTAATCCTATTCTGATTGTTGCACCAGCCTCCATTTACATGCCTAGAAAGGAAGATTTCAATGGATATTATCATTGAAAGAGCGTGTGGTCTTGATGTTCATAAAGACAATATCACTGCTTGTATTTTGACCCCAGAAGGAAAGGAGGTTCAAACATTTTCAACAAAGACTATTTTTCTACTAAAGTTATTGGACTGGATCAAGGAGAATAAGTGTACTCATGTGGCAATGGAAAGTACTAGTGTTTATTGGAAACCAATTGTTAATTTACTTGAGTCCGAAGGCATCGAGTTTTTAGTAGTGAATGCCCAACACATGAAAGCACTCCCTGGTCGCAAAACCGATGTGAAAGATGCCGAATGGATCGCTCAACTTCTTCGTCATGGATTATTAAAAGCAAGTTTTATTCCGAATAGAGATCAACGAGAGTTGAGAGAACTTGTACGATATCGCCGTAGTATTATTGAAGAACGTGCCAGACAACTTAATCGGATTCAAAAGGTTTTAGAAGGAGCTAACATCAAACTAGGATCTGTTGTATCTGAAATTGACGGTGTTTCATCAACAGACATGCTTCGAGCAATAGCAAATGGTGAAGATGATCCTGAAATACTTTCAAACTTCGCCCGTGGTACATTGAAGAAGAAAAAAGAAGAGCTTAAATTGGCACTTCAAGGTCATATCCATCCACACCAACGCTTAATGATAAAAACGATTTTAACCCATATTGATTTCCTAAGTGAACAAATAGAAATGTTAGATAAAGAGATCGCAAATCGAGTAAGTTCAAATCAAGAAGATATAGAACGACTCGATTCAATTCCTGGAATTGCCACAAGAATGGCTGAACAAATTTTCGCTGAAATTGGAGCAAATTTTGGTGATCAATTCCCTTCTGCCTCCAATCTATGTTCATGGGCAGCATTGGTCCCAGGTCACAACGAGAGTGCGGGAAAAAGAAAATCTAGTAAATCAAAAAAGGGAAATAAGTATTTAAAATCGGCTTTAGTAGAAGCAGCTCAATCAGTAAGAGGATCCAAAAACTATCTTGGTGCACTGTATAGACGTACTGCTGGACGAAAAGGACAAAAAAAGGCGGCGATCGTAGTCGCACACGCGATGTTGAGAATCGCATATTACCTTTTAACTCGAAAAGAAATGTACGTTGATCTAGGTGAAGATTACTTTGATAAGCAGAGGCAAGAATCTATTGTCCGCCATTCGGTTCGAAGACTCGAAAACCTAGGGTATACCGTGAATATAACCGAAGCCTCTTAATCTACTTAATTAGAATCCATATACACCAACAATAGGTCGCTCCACTTTTTTTTAAAACGAATGAGCTGCTTCTATTTAGTATTGCCTTTTAATTGGTTTTTCAGAATTTATTTTCATGGTAGTTGAATAAGATATTAATCATTTTTAATAATGATTATGGCTAAAATTCCTCCAAGTAATGTGGATAACCCACCAATTATTGCAGCAATAAATCGATTATCCCAATAATTATAATGATTTAATATTATATTTATAGTTGATGAAAATACAACCATCAATAAAAGTTGTGAAATACTCATTTTCCCTTTTAGCATAAGGATTAACCACTCATTCTTTTTTTCACACAAAAAGATCACATTAATTGTGATCTGTACTCCTTATATTATAACCTTGACGCGATGATACTAGCAGCACCAACTAAAACACACATTGTTCCGCCAAAACGTGTACTCCACTTATAAAAAGAAGATGGTTCTGTTGCACCATCGGATTTCCAACTTTCCGTAACTACCCAAAATGCTTCAGGATTCATTATTAGTAAAAATCCAAATAAAATGAGTAATATTCCTATAAACATATAAGAAACCCTCCATAATATTTTGTGATCTTTACTCGCTCATTTTCTTATTTTCTTAATATTTTTTTTGCAAAAAAGATAATTCCAATGGCAATAGCAGCAAAGATTAGAAACCATACAATAATTGGGGTAAATAACAGGTTTTCCAAATGAATCCTCCCTTTAATAGGTAATAGGTTATTCCTTGATTCCCTTATATACATAACGAGCACCAATGATAAAGAATACTAAACTTAATAACAATGGAATTATTCCAATATTAGCCAACGCTGTTCCTAAAACTCCTAAATTTGAGTCCCATCCATCTCCAGCTGGTTGAGATAGGTACAAAGAATAGATTGATGCCGAAATAAGTGTTACTCCAAATAATAAAATACTTGCTAAAACTCCAATTCCACCAACGACTAGATTCTTCATCTTTTTCTCTCCCTGTTTTGTTATATAGTTCTTTCAGGATTAAAAATTCTATTAGTCTAAGAAGCTTGCAACTAACCCAAATAACATTGTTAATACGATAAATGTAATAAAGAAATATCCTAAATATCTTATTAGCTTTGGCTTTTTCCCTAATTCGAAACTTTTTCTTTTTAAAGGAATAACACCCGCCATTTTTTGTAGATCCTCTATTGGTGAAAATACTTTCTTATCTTCCACGTAAACTTTGCTTTCAGTCGTTTCTGATTCGTGCGTTCTTTCCATAGATTCCACCTACCTTTTTAGTTATTATGTAATTTAAATGCCTTATACTATTTACTATATTTTACCATTTTTCATTAAAATTTGATTAGATATTTTTCGCGTTTAAATGTCATTTACCTTTTTGGGGTTGGGAGCTGGGTTTACAGGCGGAGCCCTTTTCTTTTACTTGATTAGAACACTAAGTGGTTCTGACTGTACATTAGCAAGCCGATAATAAGTCTAAATTCTTTTTGAATATAGAGTCGATGCCAAAACAACCAGAAAAAGAAAATACAAGGTTTTAGAGTGGAGATTTTTTATAGAACTTCTAAAAATACTACTCGGACCTTGTATTTATCTTTAATGTAAAAGTTGATTTCAGTAAATTGATCTACTGGGAATGGTTTGCATGCGTTAGTTGAATTAATCGAGTAATCTTCTATTGATCAATAAGTACACCATTGTAAATAAAATCAACATTCTAATTATAAGAATCGTTAATTCGTAAAGATAGTCGATAATACTATCGATTATTATTAACAAGCTGAGAGAAAGAAAAAAACCTCCACTATTGCATTTTTCCATAATATGTTAATTCTTGATTTAAACGATATTCCCTTCATTAAGCACAAACGAAGTTATAAAATTAATCCTTATTCAACCAATCTGCTATTTTAATGGATAAATAATCAACACTCTAAAATAACTGAGCCTTAAAAATAAAAAAAGACGATCAACACATTCATTTGATCATCTCTTTCTTCCTATTTAATAATCTTAACCATATGATCTTCATCGTAAAATTCACCATTAACAAATAATGCTCTTTTTTCTGTACCAAAGCTTTCAAAGCCTACAGTTTCATAAAGTCTTTTTGCAGATTGATTTGATGAAATGACTGCCAATTCAATTTGTAAAATTTCTACAATTTCCATAGCATCTTGAATCGCTTGACTTAAAACTTTTTTCCCTACACCTTTACCTCGATAATCTGGTGTAACATACATTCCCCAAATTGTTCCTTTATGTTTCATTTTTTCAGATCTTTTTTGATAGAAGC
This sequence comes from Bacillus sp. AFS053548, assembly GCF_002575105.1. NCBI lineage: Bacteria > Bacillati > Bacillota > Bacilli > Caryophanales > Bacillaceae > Bacillus > Bacillus sp. AFS053548. Next base: position 3,810 of record NZ_NUHI01000088.1, read on the forward strand.
CAGCAACCCCAATAAGTATGTCTTTGTCGAATGCACCGATAATAAAATTATCAAAAGTCTTAGGAAAATTATTTGTATGCTGTTCGATTGATTTTCTCTCGTATTCAGTTAAACTTTCTCCGAATGCTTCTGGTGATAATGTTAACCCTTCACTTCTTAATCGTATAAACTCAGGTAAATCTTCAATTGTTAATTTTCGAATTTCCATACCTAATCTCCCTTCGAAGCTCATAGAGGTGTTAAATTTTTAAAAACACTTTTTACAATTCACTTAAACCAATTTTTTCATCTCATACAAATATAACATATAATTCTGAAGTTTTAGAATAAAAAAAGGACTGATCATATTAATGCACGATCAGTCCATTCATTTTAAAGACAAATTCCAAAACCCATGTTTATCAGTTTGATTCGCTTGTCTTCGAGGCGCGAAGCTTAGTGAGGAGCGGAGTTACCCTAAACGGTAATGAGCACCCGCGCGGGCAGTCTTAAAGTTTAATAGAGACTAGTTTCAGTTCAGTCATCTCTTGTATTGCATATTTTATGCCTTCTCTTCCATACCCACTTTCTTTTACGCCACCGTAAGGCATTAAATCTACTCTAAAAGTAGGAACATCGTTTACTAGCACGCCACCTACATGTAATTTTTTAGTAGCATATAATGCTTTTTGTAAGTTGTTTGTATAGACACCAGCTTGTAATCCAAATCGACTATTGTTTACATCATTTATTGCTTCATCAAACTGTTCATATGAATTGATGACTACAACTGGACCAAAAATTTCCTTACAGGATACATCACTACTGTTCTTTACGTTTGTTAAAATAGTTGGTTTATAAAGACGATCATCTATTATATCCCCACCAGTTACTAGATCGGCTCCATCTTTAATAGATTGCTTAACCCATTCATCTATTCTAGCAACATCTTTTTTAGAAATCAGAGCACTAATATCTGTTTGAAGGTCTAATGGCGAACCTATATTTAATAATTTAGTAGCCTTTTTCATCTTCAATAGGAATTCATTATAAAGTGTATGGTGTACAAAAATTCTTTGTAATGAAATACATACTTGGCCGTTATAAATAAAGGCTCCCCATACACAACGATTGATTAATTCATCAGTTAACTGGACTTCTTCATCGATGATCAACGCTGAGTTTGACCCTAGTTCTAAAGTTACTTTTTTTAATCCTGCTTTGTTTTTTAATGAGATGCCTACTTCAGGACTGCCCGTAAATGTAATTGCTTTAACTTCAGGATGTTTTACTAAAGCATCACCAATTTCGGAGCCCTTTCCAGTAATTAGGTTAAATGCACCTTTAGGTAAATCCGTTTTATCAATCATTTCAGCTAATGCAATCGCAGAGAGTGGAGTCTGACTAGCAGGTTTTAAAACAATTGTATTTCCTGCAGCAATTGCTGGACCAACTTTATGTGCTACTAAATTAAACGGGAAATTAAACGGTGTAATTGCACCAATTACACCAACTGGCTCTCTGACTGTATAAGTGACTCGACCTTCACCACCTGCTACTGCATCTAATGGGATTGTTTCCCCGTATATTCTTTTTGCTTCTTCAGCAGCAATTTTATAAGTTGCAATCGTTCGATCAATTTCACCTAAAGCAGCCTTTAGAGGTTTTGATGCCTCTAGTGCTAAAATCTCAGCTAGTTTTGAACGATTTTCTTTAAACTGTTCAACTAATTGCTCTAAAATGACACTTCTTTCATATGAGCTGAGCTTTTCCATTTGAGTTTTCGCGTTATTAGCCGCCCTGATCGCTTCTTCCAAATTCTCTATCGTTGCGAATGGTATTTCGGCTAAAACTTCACCAGAATGAGGTGCAACAAGATTTTCATGTTTAACCCCTTCAACCCAACTTCCATCTATATAAAATTGTTTTTTCATTCTATTTCACCTCAGTTATAAGCTGACTAGCAACTTGATCTATTGATTGTTTTATAATATCCAGTCCTTCATCTAATTCTTCGTCAGAAATAATTAAAGGTGTTAAGAAACGAAGAATATTACTATGAACCCCTGCGCTAAGTATAATGACGCCATTTTCACAACATTTTTTTGTTAATGCTGCAACAAACTCTTTTGCTGGTTGACCAGAAGTAGGATCTATAAATTCGATACCTACCATTGCTCCTAGTCCTCTAATGTCATATATAATTGGAAAATCATTTTTCAATTGATCAAAAAATGATTTAATTTTTTCTCCAATCGATCTAGCTCGAATCCATAATTTTTCACTTTCAATTTTTCCAATCACCTCGAGCGCTGCCACACAACCTAAAGGACTTCCGCCATATGTTCCACCTAGTTCCCCTGGTGATGCCGCATCCATTATTTCAGTTCGACCTGTGACCGCACTAATAGGAACACCCGCTGCGATTGATTTTGACATTGTGATTAAATCCGGTTCAATTTCAAAAATCGTTGATGCAAATAATTCACCCGTTCTCCCAAATCCTGTTTGAATTTCATCCGCTATAAACAAAATTCCATGTGACTTACAAATTGAATATACTTCTTTTACAAATTTCTTTGGAGGAACAATAAATCCTCCTTCACCTTGTACGGGCTCTATAATAACTGCAGCCACTTCTTCTGGTGATACATCTGTTAAAAGAAAATCCTTAAATTGAGAAATACAAAAATTAATATATTCTTCTTCAGATAACTCTTTCGGTCTATTTGATATATAAGGGAATTTAGCTTTATATGTAGCTGGAGCAAATGGTCCCATTTTATATTTATATGGTTTTACTTTACTTGTTAAAGACATTCCTAATAAAGTTCGCCCATGAAATCCTCGAGTAAACGAAATAATTCCTGAACGACCAGTGTACTTCCTTGCAATTTTAACAGCATTTTCAACTGCTTCAGCACCGCTATTTAATAGAATTGTTTTTTTAGAAAAATCCCCAGGCGTTATTTCAGTTAATTTTTTAGCTAAATCAATATAAGACTTATACATTCCTACATGAAAACAAGAGTGGATTAATCGCTCTGATTGATTTTTAATCGCTTGTACAACATTCTTTGGAGTATGTCCTACATTTAGCGTACCAATCGCTCCAGCAAAATCTAAAAATTTATTTCCATCAACATCCTCAACGATTGTACCTTTTGCTTTTTCTACAAAAACAGGTGTATTATTTCCAACTCCATTTGGAACAAACTCATTACGTAATTCAATGAGTTCTTTCCCCTTTGGCCCTGGAACTCCTACTGAGACATTAACAAATTTTCGATTATTGCTCATGCTAACTCTCCCTCTCATAATAATAATTTCATTTTCAATCTATGAATTTATTAAATTATTAGCTTCATTACTAATATACTCGCTTTCAAACTTTTAAGAATGAAATAAAACGAAGCCAAGGACTTTTTCGAGGGAGAGGGAAAAGCCACTCAGGCGAGTGGCAAATATATTAAAACATTAATAATTCACGAATGTCTTCTTCTGTTAAATTAAATGAAGTTTTTCCATTCGTTTCAATAATTTCTCCTATTAATTGTTTTTTCTTCTCTTGTAGTTCATTCATTTTATCTTCAATCGTACCTTTAGCGACTAGCTTGATCACTTGAACATCATTCATTTGACCGAAACGGTATGCTCGATCTGTTGCCTGGTTTTCAACCGCAGGATTCCACCAATTATCATAAAGAATAACTGTATCAGCTCCAGTTAAATTTAGTCCCACTCCTCCTGCTTTTAATGAAATTAAGAAGAAGTTATGTTCACCAACATTAAATCGATTACAAATAGATAGACGTTCTTCAGAAGGAGTTTGTCCATCTAGATAAAAAAATTGTTCTCCCATAATTGATAGTTCTCTACCGATTAAATCTAACATTTTTGTAAATTGAGAGAATATCAATACTCTTCTACCAGCTATTTTTGATGCCTCAATTATTTGAAATAGCTGTTCAAACTTAGCTGAACTACCTTCGTAACCATCTATAAATAAAGCTGGATGGCAACAAATTTGTCTTAAACGGGTTAAACCAGCTAAAATTTTTATATGATTTTTGCCTAATGTAAATTTATCCACTGCTAAGTGCTTTAGTGTGTCGTGTCGTAGTTTTGCTAAATATGCTGCATATAATTTTTTTTGTTCTGGTAGCAATTCGACAGATTCCTTCGATTCGATTTTCTCTGGAAGTTCCTTAAGTACATCCTCTTTTAATCTTCTTAATAAGAAAGGACGAACTCTTTTGGAGATTGTTTTCCTAGTCAAATTACTAAATTCCTTTAACCCTCCAAATAATTCTGGAAAAACTACATGATAAATTGCCCAAAGTTCTTCGAGTGAATTTTCAATTGGCGTACCTGTTAATGCAAATCGTTGATCAGCATTTAGCTTTTTAACAACTTTAGCTGTTTGAGTAAAAGGATTTTTAAAATTCTGTGCCTCATCAAAAAATACTGTATGAAACTTTTGTTTCTCGTACCACTTTATATCATTTCTTAACATCGAATAAGAGGTAATTAATACATCGATATTGACTAGTTCTTTTTGAATTTTCAATCTTTCATTTTTATTTCCATCAATGATAAGCGCTTGAATTTCCGGTACGAATTTGAATACTTCGCTTAACCAGTTATACGTTAATGCGGTAGGACAAACAATTAGAATTGGTGTATTAAATGAACGGATTTCCTTTAAAACGGATTGTATATAAGCAAGGCTTTGAATTGTTTTACCTAAGCCCATATCATCCGCTAAAATTCCTCCAAATCCAAATTTAGCTAAATTCTTCATCCATTTATATCCAAAAATTTGGTAGTCTCGTAACAGTTTTTTCAAGGTTTTAGGTACTTCTTCTACTATTTCATTTGGATTTATTAAACTCTCATAAAAATGATGCAAACGATCTTCAATTTTAAATAGACTAGTTTCTTCAGCAGAATCTAATAAATATAGACCATTTTTTATTGGTAAGTTTAATACACTTTCATAATCAAACTCTTGCTCAGGTACTGCATTTAAAAATCGCCTTATCTCTTGTAATTCTCTCGTTTCAAGCGAGTACAAAGTACCATCATGTAACCGATAATATTTCCGTTTCTCTTTCAGTGCTAATAATACTTCTTTGATTTGTTTCTCAGGAATGTCTAATTCAAATTTAAATTCCAACCAATTCGTTCGTTCTCTTTTTAAATTAACCCGTATTTGAGGCTTCTTATTTTCTTTAAAAATTCTATTTCGAACTGCAGTTGTTGCATAAATTTCAGCTAGTTTTTCAAGTTTAGGTACAATATTTCTTAAAAACTCGTATTCAAGTTCTTCATTTTGTAAGAAATAGCCACCTTCAGTTTTTGAAAATGAACTATCTTCCATTAATTGTAATATTTCTAATTCTTTTTCTTCATCTCTAATTAACGTTTTACTAAGTTGAATTTCTCTTTTATCTAGCGGATTAATCACGATACGATCATAATGAAATTCAAGCCCAGCAAGTAATTTATTTTTTATACGATCTAAATATAGCTTTGCTCTTAACGGAATTTCAGAATATTGGTTTGATAATGAAGAAGGTAATTGCACGTTCCCAAGCTTTATAAGACCTGGAATTACTTTCTCAACGTAAAGATGGATTTGGTCTGTTGGTATATTTATTTTTTCATGTACTGTGTTTTTAAATATTTGTTTTAAATCAACAAGTCGATTAAATTCCTCAACTTTTAGATTATATATTCTTCCACGATATAAGACTGTTGAATAAGCTTCCATTATCGTTAATTGCTCAATTCCTTTTACAGTTAAAAAGTATTGATCACTTAAATGATCTATTTCAAATTCCAATGGTAATTTATCTTCGGTAAATGAAATTCCATTAAATGGTATTCCATTTTCAATTATTTTGACGTTTTCTGTAACCGTTAATAAATTAATGAATTGGCTCCAAATTGTCGGAGAAATGAACATGTATTCATTTTCCATAGTTAGGGGATCATTAAACATTTTTTCATCATCTAACAACTTTATTAAAAGTTCCCAAATACGATTAACTTCATTTTGGACACAATGTAAATTAGGGTCAAAAATAATTTCAGCCGAAATATTACTTGGTTTCCCCTCATTAACATCCCTTAAAAAATTGCGTAGATTTTCTACTTTCTTTTTTCCAAATGCCATCGCAATTCCAAGGATTTTATAACCTTCATTCATTTCAACGATTTCGCAAATAAAGTCGAAATCAATAATTTGCCGATCGTCAAAATGTTTTAATTGTCCGCTTTTACGAAACGTTTTATCATGAAAAAGTTCTAAAATACCATTCGACCCATTTAAATCGGAGTTTTCTATAAAAACATCTATTTCATTAGGATTTCCCTCGTTTTTCTGACGTTCAAAAATCGAAATTAAAACGGCAGCTATATGTTGACAATCCGTTTTAATTGAAGCTAGTTTAGGACAAGTGCAGTTACAATAAAAATCACCATTTTCTTCTTTTATAACATGAACAGTAAATTCTTCATTTCCTATAACTGTAGCTGTACAGTCAACTTCATTGTATTTTTCGATTTGTACTTTATTTGCGCGATAAAAAGAGTCACCTCTTTTGAAGGAGACTGTACCGCAGCGTTCTTTTATGATTTTATGATTCAATTTTATCTTCAATTAACTGCTCCTTCTAAAATAAATAAAAACGAATATAACTATCTTACCATTAATTATTAATTTTTCTAAAATATTGCTTCATATCTTCTTATAAAAATAGAAAAAAAGAAGCCATTTTTGACTTCTTTTTGTTAATAAATCTATTTTTGTTCTACAATACCGTGTCTAAAAGCATAAATTACGGCTTGAGTTCGATCGACCACTTCTAATTTCGTTAAGATATTACTTACATGCGTTTTTACCGTTTTTAATGAAACAAACAAAGCATCGGCGATTTCTTGATTTGATTTACCTTCAGTCATTAAATGAAGCACTTCTTGTTCTCTAGCAGTTAAATCATCATGTAATTCACGTTGGGTAGATTTTCTCATTCTATTCATCATTTTCCCTGTAACAACTGGTTCTAAAACTGAGCCGCCTTTATGTGTCGTTCGTATTGCACCTGCGATATCACTAGCTCTAGATGTTTTTAACATATAACTAATTGCACCTGCGTCAATTGCAGGATAAACATTTTCATCATCAATAAAACTTGTAACAATAATGATTTTTGCTTCTGGCCATTTTGAAATAATTTGTTTTGTCGCTTCAATTCCATCCATAACTTCCATAATTAAGTCCATTAATACAATATCAGGACGTTTTTCTAATACAAGTTCTACGCCTTCTTTTCCATTACTCGCTTGACCAACCACTTCAATATCAGATTGAGTACTTAAATATGTAGAAACACCCATTCTTACCATTTCATGATCATCAACTAACACGACTTTGATCAAATTTCCCACCTCTATTCAATTACTGGAACTTTTACTTCTATCTGGGTTCCCCTTTTTGGTATACTTACTATTTTTGCCGTTCCACCAATTTCAGAAGAACGTTCACTTATTGATTGCAATCCATACGAACCAGTTTTTCGGTTCTCGACATCAAAACCAACTCCATCATCAATCATTCGAACTAATACAAAATCTTCAATTTTTCTAATTCGTATTTCAAAAGTTTTTGCATTTGCATGCCTTAAAGTATTCGATAATGCTTCTTGAATAATCCTAAATAAATGATCCTCTACACCTTTTGAAAGTGTAATATCATCGATTTTCCATTTTAATTGAAGAGCTTGACGATCTGTTAATTCAGTTAGAAGCTTTTCTACGCCTTCTTTTAAGCTTTTACCTTCTAACTGAACTGGTCTTAAATGTAATAAAAGTGCACGCATTTCTGATTGAGCATTAATCGCCATTTTTTCAATATATTGTAATTGTTCTTTAAACGTAGTTTCACCAAGTTCATTGATTGCAGAAATCATCATCGATATCGCAAATAATTGTTGGCTAACTGAGTCATGTAATTCTCTTGCTAGTCTATGTCGCTCTTTCGTTACGACATCTTCAATTGTCTGAGACTCAATTAATTTCTTTTCATCTACTAATTTTTGAACAGTCTTCCTTGAATCTTCAATTTGTTTAGAAATTTTTTGAAGTTTTAATTCGATTTCGTTATCAATTGACCGAATTGAATGCTCTGATTCTTTATGATAAATTCCATTTTCTGCCTTTACTATACCTTCCAATAAAGCTTTTTCATTATGACGAATCGTACTCAAAACAGCTGTACTATAAACAATTGATATAATTATGATGGCTACAAATAATATTAATAGTAAAGAAAAATTTCCAATTTTATACAGAAACAATTTATCAAGGAAAGTATGATCAATAAAATAATAAACAACGCCACAGATTAAAATACTAGATGTAAACGCAGCAAGACATATTGATAAAAAGATACCTTTGTCAATTTTCATTTATTTGTCACCTCAATATTTCCGATTGCTAAAGAAGTGACAATTTTCAACTTTCTTGAAGCTTCTTTATAATCATTAGAAGTGAACTTACAATTCTTGTTAAACCCGTTCAATTTATTTTTAAGGATATTAATTTTGCCATATAAAGTAGAATGCTGAATCGAGACTTCTAAATCATACGGCACATACAAAGTAATATTACCGATGATTCCATTTAATACCAACACTGTCTCTCCTTCAGGAATAAATGACTCCGAAAGATCGATTATGACATCTCCAATTCCAAAATAATAATCTACATCTTCTAACTCAAATGAATCATTCTTTAGATGAATATTTGTGAAAAATCGATTTGAAATGAGAGAATTTGTTTCAAAGACACCTGTATTCGTTGTTTCAACTATGTTTGGAATAATGACTTTTGCGTTAAATTTAGAATTAACGAATATTAAATATCCAACATAAATCACAATAAAGGATAGTACCCCTAAAATCGATTTCAATTGAAATACATTACTGATAAATAAAATGATTCCTCCAAAAAACGCGATATTCGCAGATGTAGAAGGGTAAACTTTGCGTTTTTTTGCCCCATACTGAAATAAATAAATACCTACCCCAGCTGCGATTATTGCAAAAGGATTTAAAAATAGGTCAAATAATAATCCAATGCCTGCAATTATGAATAATAATCCGGTTAATTCATTGCTAGACAATCGTCTAAATCGCTTCATATAGCTCTCCTCTATTCACTAAACTAGCTTGTTAATAGCAATCGAAAGCTTTTGTTATTAACTATTCTACTATGTAGTTTATCTATTTTTTGCTCGTTTTGATACAAACTTAAGTATTGTCTTATCTCAGTCTTAAGACTGAGATTTTTTTAAAGAATTATGTAACTAACCTTGGACACATTACGAGTAAGTAAATCGTGTATTTTTGTCTTTTTACTTACTCATGAACCCCTTATGAGTTACTAAATCGCGCAATTTTGTCTTTTTACTTACTCATGAACCCTTTATGAGTTACTAATTCGCGCAATTTTTGTCTTTTTACTTACTCATGAACCCTTTATGAGTTACTAATTCGCGCATTCTTACATTTCCACTTCCTCATGAAGCCCTCATGAAAATGTCAAAAAGAAAAAGAAGAGTATAAATACTCTTCCCTCTTATTTATAAGACTTAGTATTCATCATTTTACTAATTTTTTTCCACTTATCTCTTTCTTGTCTAGCTAGTGATGCGTCTTGTTTACGTTCTGCATACGCTAGTTCTCTCATTAATTTACGATAGCTTGTGAGTCTTTGATGATCTAGTTCACCGTTTTCGATTGCTTGATTGACTGCACATCCTGGTTCGTTTTCATGTGTACAGTCTGAGAATTTACATGATTTAGCTAATTCTTCGACATCTATAAATGTCGAGCTTATATGCTCTTCTCCACCCCAAAGTTGTAGTTCTCGCATACCTGGTGTATCGATGACCATTCCACCAGTTGGTAGGAAAAATAATTCGCGATGTGTAGTTGTATGTTTACCACGATCGTCACCTTCACGTACGACCTGTGTTATTTGAATTACTTCACCGATTAACGCGTTTAATAATGTAGATTTACCAACACCTGAAGAACCAAGTAAGGAAACAGTCTTCCCTTCTGAAATGAGCTGTTTCAGTTCTTCTATACCTTCTCCATTTGTACTATTTACAGAATAAATCGGTACACCAAATGCAATCTCTTCAACTGCTGCAATTTTGGTTGGTAGGTCAGTGCATAAATCCTTTTTTGTTAAAATGATAATTGGACTAGCTCCACTATCATATGCAACAAGTAAATAACGTTCTAATCTTCTTATATTAAAATCGTTATTTAATGCCATTACTAAAAACACGTAATCTATATTAGTAGCTACTATTTGTTCTTCAGTTTTTTCTCCTGCAGATTGCCTTGAGAATTGACTTGTTCTCGGCAATACCTTTTGAATAATGGCTTTGTTTTCACCTTTTAACGAATCAATAACAACCCAATCTCCAACGGATGGATAATCACTTTTTACTTTTGCTTGGAATTGAAATTTCCCAGAAACTTCACCAGTTAGTTCATTTTCTCCATCATGCAATTTATAAATTTGTCTTTGTTCAGATATAACTCTTGCAACTACAGTATTTTGATCCTTTTCTCCGAACGCTTCGTTCCAACCTAATTGTCTTAAATTCATTTTGTCCTCCAATTATATAAGGACAATAATGAAGATTCACTCCATTTTTTGTCCTCTACTATTTACCTTTTTCTGAACTAAATTAATTAACTTTCCCATATTCATCACTCCGTTTCATATATAGTACTTTTAGTATATCCAAATTTTAGAAAATCGTCCATATGAATTAATTGAATATTAAAAAAGGACAAAACATTCTATTTTCATTTCGACATATTTTGACAATTCCCATTCTTTTGTTTAATTAAACTTTTATAATATTAAAGTAAAAAATAATAAAAACCCTTGAAATATTTCAAAAACTTATTATTATTTAGATATAGGTCTTTTTGTTTAGGCTGTACTAATACAGGTCAATCGACAAAGTCTAAAAATACTAGTTTAATGAGAAAAATCAGTATTGCTAGATTTGTCTGACAATATAAAAAACTTTACAGAAATACGCTATTGTGTGTTATACTAAAATAGTAAAATGGTCCCAGGTTATTTTTGGCGGATCTAGATATGAATTTAGTAGCATTGTTCTGATGAAAATAGTTAGAAATTTTTTTTAACTCAAATTGTCGAAATTTGTTGAATTCGGAAATTATTTTTTACAATAAATTGACAGAATAGTATATGAATTGACGACAATAAATATTCATACAGAAAATTACACAGAATAGCACTTATGAGGGAGGAATTTGAATGAGCGTAGCAACAAAACAAAACGTTTCATCAAACGAGCAAAATCAAAAAACGAAACACCCACCTGGCCTTTACTTACTTTTTGCAACAGAGGCTTGGGAGCGCTTTAGTTATTATGGAATGCGTGCACTTTTAGTTCTTTATTTAACAACTTCAGTAGTTCAAGGTGGACTTGGATTTAAAGATGCTTGGGCACTACAACTTTATGGATTATTTACTGGTCTTGTATATTTCACTCCAATCATTGGTGGTTGGATTACAGATAATTTCCTTGCGAAGCGTGCTGCTATTACAATTGGTGGTATTATTATGGCAGCTGGTAATATCGCATTATTCGGTATTCATTCTTCAACTGGTTTATATCTTGGTTTAATTTTAATGATTATCGGTAATGGTTTCTTCAAACCAAACATTTCAACAATTGTTGGTGAACTTTATGAAGGAGATGACCCACGTCGTGATGGTGCATTCACAATCTTCTACATGGGTATCAACTTAGGTGCATTCTTTGCTCCACTTGTTACTGGTTATTTAGCACAAACTTTATTTATGTCTAAAAATGCTGCTGGCGATGATTTATTTGGTTACCGTTATGGTTTCTTAGCATCTGCGATCGGTATGATTATTGGTCAAATTATTTTTAACGTATTAGCTCAAAAATATTTAGGTGATCTAGGTACTAAACCTAACGCTAAAGTTGTGAAAGAGGGTAACAGCAAATCAGTTAAGGATGTTCCTCTTACTAAAAAGGAAAAACAACGTACTACAGTTATCTTTATCTTAGCTGCATTCGTAGTATTTTTCTGGGCTGGATTTGAACAAGCTGGTTCATCATTAACACTTTATACTGAGCGTTTCTTAGATCTTAAAGTTGGAAGCTTCAATGTACCATCTGCTTGGTTCCAATCTGTTAACCCATTATTCATTATGCTTTTTGCTCCAGTTCTTTCTATGATCTGGATTAAAATGGCAAGAAATGGTAAAAACATTAGTGTTCCTGCGAAAATGGCAATGGGTCTTATCCTATTAGGTGTTGGTTTCGCTTTCACAATTATGGCAGTTATGAAAACTGGTTCTGATCCAAATCACATTACTGTAAAAGCAAACATGTTATTCATGGTTATGACATATTTCTTCCATACAATTGCTGAATTAGTACTTTCACCAGTTGGTTTATCAGCAGTATCTCGTTATGCACCTGCTAAACTTGCTTCATTATTAATGGGTGTATGGTTATCATCAAGTTTCATTGCAAACTTAGTTGGTGGTCAATTAGCTGCATTTACAACAACTCTTGGTATGTTACAAGTATTCTTAGCAGTAGGTGGAGCAGCAATAGTTGCAGGCTTAATCTTACTTGCTTTATCACCAAAACTTGCAAGAATGTTAGATTAATTACAAAATTAAAAGAACTCGATCATATCGAGTTCTTTTTTTATTTCTGCATTGTTATTTGCCAGTACTTCCAAAACCACTTACTCGTTCTTCCCCAGCGAAATCATCATCAGCTAATAAGAACTTTTGGAAAACAGCTTGTCCAATTCTCTCACCTTTTTGAATGATTACAGGCTCCTTTGATACATTTATTAATTGCATCATGATATGGCCATCGTTTGAAGGATTGCTGTAGTAGTCTGAATCAATAACCCCTACCCCATTTCCTTTCATTAAACCTTTCTTTAACGGTGTAGACGAGCGCACAAATAATGCTAAAAATTCGTCTTTTTGCATATACGCTTTTAACCCTGTACCAACAAGTTTGATCTCGTTTGGATTGATAATTGTCTCTTCAATACATTCGATATCATAACCAGCTGCATGAGTCGTTGCTCTTTTTGGTAGATTCACTCCACAATTTTCAAATCCTTTTGCTACTTCAAAACCTCTTATTTTTTCCAAAACTTTCACCCTTTACCATTTAATCCATTTCTAGTGTAACATAGATATTTTCATAAGGATAAAATTATTGTATTAACATAAAAAAAAGAGGCTGTCTTAAAATACAGACAGTCTCTTACAAATTATTGGCTAATTTTATAATAATCTTGCTTGTTATATTGGCTAAATCCACAATCGATATATAATTTCTTCGCGTTACTATTTTCTAGAGCAACTTCTAAATGAATTTCGTTTCCAATCTCGTTTTCTTTTTGAATGGTTTGGAGTAATGCATTTTTTCCATATCCCCTACCTTGGTATTCAGGAAGTATTGCAAATCCAAAAATCCAACTCTCATTCTTTTCACGAAGCAAACTCATCTTACCAATTTTTTCATCATTTACTTCTATTATAAATAGGTCACGATCTGGTTCATTTAAGATGCGTTGATTGTACTTCTTTGCATCGCTATTTTCAAATCCAAAACATACAACATCTAAATTTGAAATAAATGTGAAATCTAATTGCTCTGCTTTCGTGAATGTAACGATTGGTGTAAATTCTTTTACCTCTTGGTTTTTCCAAGCCATTTGATATTCAGAGAAAGAATAGGTACATTTTTTTTGATTTCGAATAAATTCTTTCGCTGATGCTGAAGCTTCAGGAGCATTTAATAAAATGGTTGTGGCCGGAGCTATTGAATTCAGTGCTTCATTTAACAAACTAGAAAAAATTCCTTTTCGTCGAAAATCTGGATGAACCATACCGCAGATTTCAACTTTTTCTCCAAAATAGTAAGTCGCTAAAAATCCAACTAATTGATTTTCTTCATAGTGAAAAAAATCTTCTTTTATATCTTTTCTTCGATTTCTTAACATTTCCCAGTTTAACTTTAAATTTATTTCATCAAATTTTTCGCATGTATCTTGTAAAATGCTAATTTCTTTTAATTGTTTTTCTGTAATCAAATTTTCCACCTTCTTCTTACATTATTTCTCTTAGTCCCTTTAGGGTAATTCAACAAAAAAGCATTTCTTCCTTTATTTAGAAGAATGCTTTAATCGAATCAATAACTATTTATTTCTTCAAGTAGTACATCAAGTGCATTACTTTGATTTGATGACTTCATATTGGTAACGAAAAAGTCCTTTTTAGTTTGAAGTTCTTCAATTGATTCTTGAAGTGATTTATTCGTTAAATCCTCTTCTTCCATCATTAAAGCAAAGCCTTTTTCTTTAAAAGAATTTGCATTTAAAATTTGGTCTCCCCTACTTTGATTTTTCGTAAGTGGGATGATTAACATCGGTTTATGTAACGCTAAAAATTCAAATATTGCATTTGAGCCACCTCTAGTGATAATCATTTGAGATGCGGCCAATACGTCGGCTAGTTCGTCATGAACATATTCAAATTGCTTATACCCTTGAATATTTTTTAAACTTTCATCAACATTTCCTTTACCACATAGATGAATAATCTGATACTTTTTCGTTAGATCCTGTAATGATTCTCTAACAGTTACATTAATTTTCTTTGCACCTAAACTTCCACCCATAATTGTTAATATTGGTATATAACTTTTAAAATTAAGGAATTCTAAGCCCTTTTGTCTTGAGCCATTTAATAGTTCCTTTCTAATTGGAGAACCAATTACTGTTGTTTTATTTTTTGGAAAATAATTTTTTGCTTCTTCAAATGACGTGAAAATTTTGGTAGCAAATCGCTGAGAAATTTTATTTGCAAGTCCTGGTGTCATATCACTTTCATGTATAAAAATTGGAATTTTCAATGTGCTAGCAGCAATGATTACTGGTACAGAAACAAAGCCACCTTTTGAAAAAACTAAACTCGGTTTGATTTTTTTTAATACTCTTCTTGCGTCAAGACAGCCTTTTATTACTCGAAACATATCGATAATATTTTCAAAATCTATATAACGTCTTAATTTTCCGCTTGAGATCCCGTAATAAGGTATATCAATTTTATTTATTAGTTCCTTTTCAATTCCTTTTTTAGATCCAATGTAATGGATATCCCAATCATTTTTATTTAATTCATTTATAATGGCGATATTTGGTGTCACATGCCCCGCAGAGCCGCCACCGGTAAATACTATTGTTTTCTTAGACATATTAACTCCTATCTATTTTTTTTAACTAATTAGCTTAATCACAAAATTTCACAAAGCCCATACTCCGACCAAAATAGCCTACTGGAATATCATTATCGCCCCCACTATTTAACACTTTATTTATTCTCAATTTTATATCTTTATGAACTTTCATGGCTAAAAAATGCATAATTAGGTAAAGTATTCTATAGATAAATTCACCAAATCAGAGTGTATTTCCTCCAAAAAGCAAAAATGCATTACTTCACTTTAAAGAAGTAATGCATTTACTCTGTGCAAAATAATTTGACAACTAACGCCATTTTGTTCAATATCAAATATTTGGCTAATATATCGAATAATTAAGACAGTGCCCCCCGAATTCAAGAATTAAATCAACTAATACTATCTTTTATCATTAGGATCAACTTCAAACCACTCTGACATTGATAAGTTGGTAGTAGAGTCTTCCCAATCATCAATTGATAAATCAGAAAAGTCCGTTTCTAATAATTGTTCAGATGTCTTCTTCTTTTCATTAGAGACGTTACCATGATTGTTATGTTCGTGTTTTTCTTCATTATGATTTGTAAAATCAGATGATAATTCCGAATAATTTTTTTCATTAAAACTCGTTAATCCCGCTGTTATGCCGCTAGATTGACTTTCGTCCATTGTACTTGCAGAATACTGGTTTATATTTTGATTATTATACTTTTTCCTATTAGCTACTCTTGAGTTATGTTGCTTTTCCTCGAAATCTTCATGTTCATGTTCATGATGCTCTTGTTTTTGTTGATGATCTTCATGCTCATGATGTTCTAGATGTTCTTGATGTTCTTGATGCTCTTTATGGCCATCATGTTTAGGCTCAAAAATACTTGCTGAAAAATCCTCTACATTATGGATTAGATTTTCAGCCCAATTTGGATGATCAGATTGGTGTTCATGAGTATTGTGATGCTTTTGATGTCTGTTTTGCTCTTGATGTTCTTGATGCTCGTTTTGCTGGTTATGACCTCTATCTTGATCTATATTGTGGTGTGAGCTTGATTCATTTTCACTGCTAATCATTGATAGTGTAGTTTTTAATTCTTTTTCTATATTAACAATTTGATGGTCAAAATTATGTAATTGCTTTTTAATTTCGTCCATATGAGACTCTATTTCATCTATTCTTTTGTTAACCTTATGCAAATTTTTTTGGTGTTCATTTTTTTTCAAATCAAATTGCTCTAATAATTTATCAAATGAAAGATCCATTTTTCTCACCTATTTCGTTTTTTAATATTATGTGTTAATCCACTCTATCCAAATCCTATTTAATGTAAAATTAACATTATAAAATACAAAAGGGACTCCTTTTAGAAGTCCCAATTAGATTCAGTATCATTCATATAATTTAAATAAAATTTTACCAGTAATAACTGATACATCGTTCTGATTCTTTGCATTTACTTTAAAATGTAGTAAGTTTTTATCAACTTTATCAAGTGTTGAATTTAATGTGATGACATCATTTAGAAATACCATATTTTTAAATCTTATGGAGTAAGTTTCAATAAATCCAACTTCTAAATAATCTGAAAAAAGTTTAGCTAAATTCCCCATTGTCCACATGCCATGTGCAATAATTCCAGGTAAACCAGCTTTCTTTGCTTCCTCATCAATTGTATGAATAGGATTATAATCACCTGATGCACCTGCGTATTTTATTAAATCAATTCGCGATACTGGTTCAAGTACGACAGGTTTCAACGAGTCACCAATTTGTAAATCTAATAATACCGTCATACCGTTAGCACCTTCCTAACCTCTTCAGTTATAATAACAACTGATTTAGTAGTAAATATAATATTGCCTGCTTGATCTTCTCCATTATCTGATAGTACTAAAAACCCCATAAACCCGTGCCCACCACGTTTTTCATAATAATCCTTAATTTCTGTATAACAATTAATGGTTTCGCCAACTAAAAGTGGCCTTTTATATTCAAATGTTTGCTCACCATGAATTAGACCAACATTAGGTAGGTTAAAACTTTCTATTTTCCCATAGTCAAATACTCTTGGAAATGTCGTCGGAGCAATATTTTGTCCATATCTAGATTGTTTTCCGTATTCTTCATCAACATAAATTGGATGTAAATCCCCAACTGCTTCAGCAAATTTTTTCACAGCAGCACGTTCTACAGTATTTTTTACTAAATTAGAGCGTTTACCAATGAACGATTTAAACATTAAATTCACCTCATTTTTTTTAAGCTTTAGGTCCACCTGCAACATATAAAACTTGCCCATTTACATAGGAAGACTTTTCATCAGCAAAGAAAGCAACTGCATTTGCAATATCCTCTGGTTTACCTGTTCTTCCAGCTGGTATTTGGCTTAAACTTGCCTCGACAAGTTGTTCAAAAGTAATACCGATTCGATTTGCTGTTTCCTTCGTCATTTCAGTTTCGATAAACCCTGGTGCCACAGCATTAGAAGTGATTCCATATTTACCAAGTTCAATTGCAAGTGTTTTCGTTAGTCCTTGTAAACCGGCCTTTGCAGTTGCATAGTTTGATTGGCCACGGTTACCAAGTGCAGATGTTGACGAAATATTAATGATTCTTCCATATTTTTGTTTAACCATATAGGCTTGTGCAGCACGTACAACATTAAAAGCTCCTTTCAAGTGCACATCCATAACAGTATCCCAATCTGAGTCTGTCATTTTAAATAATAAATTATCGCGAATAACACCTGCATTATTGACTACAATATCTATTGAACCAAATGTATCATGTACCTCTTTCATAGCAGTTTCAACTTCATCGGAAATTGTAACGTTTGCAACTTTAGTGTATATTTCATACTGTTTAAATTCAGAAGCAGTTTGTGATAGTGCTTCTTCATTCACATCAATAATGGCTACTTTTGCTCCTTCTTTTGCAAATAATTCTACAATTCCCTTTCCGATTCCTCGACTACCGCCTGTTACAAAGGCTACTCTACCTTCAAATCTTCCTGCCATTTTCCTCTCTCCCATCTTTAAACGTATTGTCCTAATTTAACATGTCCTTTTAGTAAATTACGTGAAATGATCAAGCGCTGAATTTCATCAGTTCCGTCGTATATTCTCCATAATCTTGCTTCACGGTACCATCGTTCAATGGGAAGTTCTTTTGTATATCCGATTCCACCATGAATTTGAAGTACACGGTCAACAACTCGATTTCCCATATTCGAACCATATAGTTTCGCCATTGATGCTAAATGTCTATTGTCTTCTCCTTGATCGAGTGTATATGCAGCATTTAACACAAGCCATTTGGCAGCTTCTATTTCAACAGCAGAATCCGCTATTTGCCATTGTATAGCTTGTCTTTCGGCAATTGGTTTTCCGAATGTTTCCCTTTCTTTTGAATAGTCAATGGCCATTTGTAATAAACGTTCAGCAGCTCCAACAGCTGTGGCCCCTACAATCCATCTTGCAAATCCGATCCATTCAAGTCCTAAATTATATCCACCATTTAATTCACCCAAGATATTTTCTTCAGGCACACGGACATTATCAAATACTAAACCAGCTGGTCCCCATTCGCCCATTGTATGAATAAATTCAGATTTCCAACCCATGTCCCGGTCGACTATAAAACAAGTTACACCATCTCTTCCACCAGTTTTTTGATGTCTTTCTTTATCCGTAATTGCAATGACCATTACAAAATCCGCTTCGTTTCCACCTGTAATAAATGTTTTCTCACCGTTTAATACCCATTCATTCCCATCTTTTATAGCGGTCATTTTAATGTTTTGAGTATCAGAGCCCGCATTAGGTTCTGTCATAGCAAAGCATGACTTTTTCTCACCATTTATTGTAGGAATAAGGTATTTCTTTTTTTGTTCTTCGTTACAATAAAATAAAATATTATCCGCGTAACCACCAAATTTAAAAGGAACGAATGTTTTTGAAATTTCCATATAAATAATCGCTAACATCATTTGACCTAAATCAGCACCACCATATTCAGTTGGTGTATTAATTCCCCAGAAACCAGCTTTTTTTGCTTTTAATTGAAGCTCCTTTTCAAGTGCGGGATCTAAGCTTGTTCTACCTTCACGCTCATTTCTAAGTACTTCATTTTCTAAAGGGATTAATTCTTTTTCAACAAATTTTCGAATTGTTTTTTGAATCATTTTTTGTTCGTCAGTCAGGCGTAAATGCATTTAAATTTCCCCCGTTTCATCTGATCAAAGTTTTTCATATCAAAAATCCATTATTTTCTCGGCTCTAAAATCACTTTTCCAACAGTTTTTCTTGATTGCATTATCGTATGGACATTTGCTGCTTCACTTAATGGAAATACTTCTCCAATCGTAATTTTTAATTTCCCTTCAGCTAAAAAAGTAAATAACTCTTCTAAGCTTTGTTTAATTAAAGCCTTTTTTCTCAAAAGAGGTGGTAAGAAAAAACCAATTACTGATTGATTTTTTGCCATTAAAGAGGAAGGGTAAAATTTACTTTGCTGGCCACTTGCCACACCATAAATAACTAATCTTCCGAAATAAGCTAAGCAATCTAACGTTTTATAAAAAACATCGCCACCTGCCATCTCTAAGGCAACATCTACACCTTTTCCATTTGTAGCTTCAAGTACTTTTTGTTGCCAGCCTTCTTCTGAATAATTGATTAATACATCTGCGCCCATCTCTTTAGCTAGCTGTAATTTTTCGGCTGTACTTGCTGTAGCGATTACTTTTCCGGCTCCAAATAGGTTAGCTAATTGCACTGCTAACGTACCTAGACCTCCTGCTGCCGCATGAACTAAAACGGTTTCTCCTGGTTCTAACATACCCATTGTTTTTAAGATATGGTAAGCACTTAATCCTTGGACGGGTAATGCAGCGGCTATTTTAAAATCCATTTCATTCGATAAAGGAATAATTGATCGCTCATCTGTCAAAGCAAAGTCTGAATATCCACCACATTCCAACATTGAAACAACTCGATCACCAATTTTTACTGAAGTAACCTCATCTCCAATTTCCACTACGACTCCAGCAACTTCAGCACCAGGTACATATGGCAAAGTAGTTTTGACTACATATTGATTTTCTCTTCGCGCTGTATCAGCATAATTGACACCTGCTGCATGCACTTCAATTAATACTTCTTTTCCCTTTGGTACTGGTCTTTCAAGTTCTACTTTTTCTAATACCTCGGGACCGCCAAATTGTTTAAATTGAATTGATTGCATCGTAAACATCCTTTCAGTTTTTTATTTACCGGTAAAAATCGCTTTTCTTTTTTCTTTAAATGCAGCAACACCTTCTTGATGGTCTTCAGTTGCTACCATTAATGGCTGAGTAATTCTTTCAAGTTCTAGCATTTCATCTAAAGTTGATGTAAAAGATTGATTAATTAATTTTTTCATCATACCATTTGCTTTTCCAGGTCCTGCCGCTACAATATTTGCAAATTTCACTGTTTCTTCAGCTAAATTTTCAGGTGGTACAAGTGTGTTAATCATACCTAGCTGATACATTTTTTCAGCAGGAACTGGCTCTGCTGTATAGAAAAACTGTTTTGCTAAATATGGACCGATTAACCTTGGTAGGAAATAAGAACCGCCTCCATCTGAGATTAATCCAACTTGAGAGAAGCTTAATGCAAATTTACTATTGTCTGCTGCTATGATTAAATCACATGCTAAAGCCAAGTTAAAACCAGCACCAGCTGCAAATCCATGAACGGAAGCAATTATAGGCTTTTCGATTTCACGAATCGTTTTAATAACTGTATTTAGGATTCCGATATGCTCATATACTGCATTTGGAGTGACTTTTCCCATCGTTTTTACATCTCCACCTGCTGAAAATGAACGACCTGCACCATTTAGTACAATTGCTTTAATTTCCGGATTCATTTTTGCTTGATTAAGCGCTTCAGTAATACCATTTAACATTTCATAACTAAAAGAATTTAGACTTTCGGGCCTATTTAGCGTTAAAGTTAAAATCCGCTCATTAACTTCTACTAATAAATGTTGTTTACTCATTTATTACACTCCTTTTATATGAATCTATTTAACAGCTATATCATTGGCAATCCTAATCAGATTTTCTGCGAATTGGTCAAACTTTGCAAAACGCTGATCACTTGTTTGACCTGCTTTAAATCGATAGAAGATTTGTTGAACAATTACTGCTAATTTAAAATAAGCGAAAGCCATATAGTAATGTATGTTTGATAAATCTCTGCCACTTTTCTTTGCATACGCCTCAATAAATTGATTTCTTGTAATAAATCCTTCTTGAATCGTAACAGGGGGCTTACCTAATCCAAATTTTAATAAATCTGGATCATCATTTTGAATCCAATAGCATAAAGCGACACCTAAATCAGCTAATGGATCACCAATTGTGGTCATTTCCCAATCAAACAGTCCAATCATTTCTTTTAAATCATGACTAAACATCGAATTATTCAATTTAAAATCATAATGAATGATTGATGAGTGATTATTTTTTGGAACATTATTAATTAGCCAACTCATTAGTCGATCAACCTCGGCAATTTCACTAGTCTTTGCCCTGTTATAACGTCCAATCCAGCCATTAACCTGTCTTTCCATAAAATTCTCAGGTTTCGTTATTTCTAGGAGTTTTGTTTTTGTATAATCAATGGAGTGTAACTCAACCAGCTTATTTACCATTACAGTAGATAATCTTTTACGATCTTCAATTGTTACGTTTAAATGTGGAGGAAATGATGAGTCAAATACTTCACCATTTTTTCTTTCCATAATGAAAAATGGACTACCTACAATTACTTCATTTTCTGAATATAAAATTGGCTTAGGTGCAGCTGTAAAGTTTGGATGTATTTCTGATAAAATACGAAATTCTCTTTTCATATCGTGTGCTTTTGGAGCAACTGGGCCAAGTGGCGGCCGTCTTAACACAACTTCCCATTCCCCAATTTTTAGTAAATAGGTTAAGTTTGAATGACCTGCTGAGAACTGACGAATCGCTAATTCTCCATCTGGTAGATCATCAATATTTTTTGCTAAAAATTTATGTAAAACATGAGGATTTAACTCTTCACCTTTGCGAACTAGAATCGTTTCCAATTCTACCTTTTCAGCCATATTACCTCTCCTTTACTTTAGAAAATTCAGTTTATTTTACAACTAAATGCCTTTCTAGCTGTTCTCTAAATAAATTAGGCAGTACTTCACTACGCTGTTCTTTAAAATTAAAAAATACGATAATCGCATTACCTTTAGCGATCATTTGATTTGTCTCTTCACAACAAATTTCATGTTCGAGATGAAAGCTTTTATTTCCTATTTTAGAAATATAGGTCGATACTGATAATTTTTGATTAAAGTGACCTTGATTCACAAAATCACATTTTGTAGACGCTAGAATAAACTTCCAATCATTTAGATTCATTGAATAGCCAAGCGATTGGAAGAATTTAATTCGCGCTTCTTCTAAATAAATAAAGTAACTAGTATTGTTTATATGACCTAATGCATCGGTTTCACAAAATCTAGGGGTAACGGTGAATTTTTCCATAAAACAACCTACCTTTATCAAATTTTTTGGATTTACCAATACTAACTAGTCGGTATGTAAAGGAAAAGGAGACAATAGATTACTCCCCTACCTTAATCCCTTTTAAGATCATTTCTTGGAATGACTTCGCTATTTCAAATGCATTTTTTTGTCCTTCAGCGTTATACCATTCATAACTCCAGTTCATAACACCTAAAATACCGAATGAAACGATTGGTACGTCTAAATCTGACCTTAAATCACCATTTTTAATTCCTTCATTAAGAAGTTTCTCAATATTAAATCTGTATAAATCCCTTTTTGCCTTAATTTCTGTTAAACTTTCAGGATTTAAATGTCTCATTTCACGATAAAATACCTTTGCGCTTGGACCTTGCTTTTTAATGTCCATTAAGCTTAAATAAATGACTTCAAATAGCTTATCTGAAAAGCTTTTATTTGAATCATTAATAACTTCTTCCTGCTCATTTAATACTTCATCAATAAATTGAAGGTGAATTTCCATAAGAAGCTGTTCTTTGCTTGTATAATAGTAGTAAAAAGTTCCTTTTGTCACTCCGATCGATTCGACGATATCTTGAATGGATGTACTCGTAAATCCTTTTTTATCAAATAGCTGTATAGAGTGTTCCTTTATCTTTTGTTTCATTAGATGTCCTCGCAATCTTAAAAATTCAATTGAATTATATCATAGTACAAGGATGGTTTTATCAAAATCCAATTTATTAATGTATATAAATAAGTATGTTTGGTCGATGTCCACTGCAGGATACTCGCTTTTTTGTGGAGCGAGATTCTTGATCCTCCTCGTCACGTTCGTTCCTGTGGGGTCTCAGGCTTCCCGCATATCCCACAGGAGTCGAGCTTGCTTTCGTTCCAATCAACTGTCAAATAAAAAATTAAAACATAAAAACCATTTAAATAAATCATTTTAATTATTTGAACTTAAAAAAATCAATATTTAATTTTAAATAAAATTTCTCTTCCTACTGGAAATTACTCTCAATAATTCTATTAACAAAAATCACAAATATTTCAATAAAAGCCAATTATAAAACTTCTAAAATTACTACTTTATAAACAATTCCAAAAAAATTATAGAGGGCAGTTTTAAAAATTTCACCTTTTCCTATCTACCCATTAGCCTTGATAGATAGAGCTTTCTTCTTCTCTAATAGCTCTTCTTAATATTTTGCCAACATTCGTTTTAGGTAGTTCGTTTCGGAATTCGATGATTCGTGGAACTTTATATGTCGCTAAATGATTTTTGCAGTATTCCTTCATTTCTTCTAAAGTAAGAAGTTTATCTTCTTTAAGTACAATCACTGCTTTAACGGTTTCACCTCTATAGGAGTCGGGTACACCTATTACAACAGTTTCTTTTACGTAAGGATGCTCATAAATTACTTCTTCGATTTCCCGAGGATACACATTAAAGCCACTTGCTATAATCATATCCTTTTTTCGATCTAAAATTGAAACGTATCCATCTTCATCGACGCTCGCAATATCACCAGTATATAACCATCCATCTCTAATTGTATTTGCAGTTTCTTCAGGCAAATTCCAATAGCCTTTCATTACTTGAGGTCCTTTAATAATTAATTCGCCAATTTCACCTACTGGAACTTCGTCTAATCCGGTAGCTATGTCAACAATTTTTGAATCAGTAGAAGGATAAGGGATTCCCACGGTGCCAGGCTTTCTTGCTGCAAATGCTGGATTACTATGAGTCGTTGGAGATGCTTCAGATAATCCATAGCCTTCTAAAATAGTAGCACCTGTCTTTTGTTCAAATTGCTTCATGAGTTCTACTGGCATCGGTGCACTTCCACTATTGCAAAGCTTAATTGCATCGATTCCATATTTTTCAGACTCAGGATGATTTATTAAAGCAATATACATTGTTGGTACGCCTGGAAATAGCGTAGGTTGTTCATTTTTTATCGTATTTAAAACTTCTTCAATTTCAAAACGTGGAAGGATGATCATTTCGTTTGCCATAAAAACACTTAAATTAATACATACTGTCATTCCATAAACATGGAAAAACGGTATGATGGATAAAACCCGCTCACAACCAGGATTGAATGCGCCTTTAAAAAATTCACTTTGCTGCATTATATTTGCGTATAGATTTCGGTGGGTTAGCATTACTCCTTTTGAACGTCCAGTAGTTCCACCTGTGTATTGAAGAATTGCAACATCTTCATGAGAATCAATCGTAACTGGTTTCAATTCTTGATTTCCGCTTTGCAAAAAGCTTTCAAATGATATTCCTTCGTCATAATTCTCTTCTGTACCAGTTAAATTTACTACTATAATTTTCCGTAAATTTGTTTCTTCAATTAACGGTTTTACGGTATGGTACAAACTGTTTAATACAACGATCGTTTCAGTTCCTGAGTCATTTAATAATTCCTTTAGTTCCCTTTCAACAGACATTGGATTTATTTGGGTTACGATACCACCTACAGTTAGAATTCCATAATATGAAATAACATATTGGGGACAATTTGGAAGCATGATTGCTACACGGTCACCTTTTTGAATGCCATTTTTTTGTAAAGCAGAAGCAAATCTCTTTACTGCCGACTGTACTTCTTTATAAGTATTTTGTTTTCCATAAAATGATAGACAAGATTGATTAGGATAGTTTTCGGCAGTTTCATTAAACATTTCTGGAATTGATTTTATCGGAATTGATAGTTCTTTTGCAATATATTCAGGATAGTGAGCTAACCAAACTTTATTTGTTGACATACATAACTCTCCATTTCTGATCATGAATATTGTTTTAAACAACTTTTCAAATCTAATAGATTAGAATATTAATCCTCCACCATCAACTGATAACGTTGCTCCAGTCACGAATGATGCTTCATCAGATGCTAAAAAAAGTGCAGCTGATGCGATTTCTTCTGGAGTTCCTATTCTACCAAGTGCATTTGCACGAGATAAAATTGGCCATTTTCTTTCATCATTTTTCCAGTCCTTAATAATATTTGTATCAATTATTCCTGGCGCAATTGCATTTACTCGAATATTATATTTTCCGTACTCTAATGCTGCATTTTGCGTTAATAATACTACTCCACCTTTAGAAGCATTGTATGCACTTACATATTTTCGTCCTTTTAAACCTAGTAAACTAGCAGTATTGATAATCACACCATTACCAGATTTTTTAAGCTCAGGAATTGCATATTTTATGCCTAAAAATACACTTTTTAAATTAATATCGATTACTTGATCCCATTCCTCTTCTGCTAAGTCTACACTTCTTACTTCGGAGTTTCCTATTCCAGCATTGTTAAACAAAATATCAATTCTACCAAAATGTTCAACAGCTCGATTCATCAAATTTTGAATACTTTTACTTTCGGCTACATTCGTTTTTATGAAAATTGCTTCTTCATTTTGTTCTTTTATAATAACTAGCGATTCTTCGCCAGTAACTTCATTAATATCTGCTATAACAATTTTTGCTCCCTCTTTTGCGAAGCGGATAGCAGTTGCACGCCCGATCCCACTACCTCCGCCTGTAATAACTGCGACTTTATCTTTTAGTCTCATATCGAGCCTCTCTCAATCTTGTCATTTAATTTGAATTAACTTTTTATTGTAGAGAAGTTTTTTTCTGTAGCATATTTTTTTAATTCCAATCTTGCTAACTGCGCTCGATGTACTTCATCTGGACCATCAGCTAATCTTAGCGTTCTGGCATTTGCCCATTGAGCAGCTAACGTATAATCATCAGATACACCTGCAGCACCAAAGGCTTGAATAGCGCGGTCAATTACTCGTAAAGCCATTGAAGGTGCGACGACTTTTATCATTGCAATTTCTGCTTTCGCCTCTTTATTACCAACAGTGTCCATCATATATGCAGCCTTTAAGGTTAGTAATCTAGCTTGCTCGATTTCTATTCTTGAATTAGCAATCCATTCTTGAATAACGCCTTGATTTGCAATTGGCTTACCAAATGCTGCTCGATTTTGAACGCGCTTACACATTTCTTCGAGTGCCCGTTCGGCAGCACCAATCAATCTCATACAATGGTGGATGCGACCTGGACCAAGTCTACCTTGTGCAATTGCAAATCCTTTCCCTTCTCCCCATAAAATATTACTTGCAGGAACTTTTACATTTGTAAACGTAATTTCCGCATGTCCATGCGGTGCATGATCATAACCGAATACAGGTAATACCCTTTCGATTTTTACTCCAGTTGTATTTAACGGGACTAGTATCATAGATTGCTGTTCATACTTAGGTGCCTCCGTGTTCGTTTTACCCATAAATATTGCAATTTTGCATCTTGGATCCCCCGCTCCTGACGACCACCATTTTCGACCATTGATGATATAATAATCACCTTCTTTTTTGATACTCGCTTCAATATTTGTTGCATCAGAAGAAGCGACCTCAGGCTCGGTCATTGAAAAGCATGAGCGAATTTCACCATTTAAAAGTGGCACCAACCAATTTTCCTTTTGCTCTTTCGTACCATATCTTTCTAAAACTTCCATATTCCCAGTATCTGGTGCACTACAATTAAACACTTCTGGCCCAATCATAGATCGTCCCATAATTTCGCATAATGGAGCGTATTCTAAATTCGTTAATCCTGCTCCGAGGTCACTTTCAGGTAAAAATAAATTCCATAATCCTGCTTGTTTTGCTTTTTGTTTTAATTCTTCCATAATCGGAGGTACATCACTCCACCGAGTTTCTTGTGCATTTAACTGCTGCTCATATATTCGCTCATTAGGATAAACATAGCCTTCCATAAATTTTGTTAATTTTAATTGAAGCTCCTTACTTTTTTGCGAATATAAAAAATCCATTCAATCATCCCTTTCACAACTAGTTTTTGACTAACAAGTTACAGTGCTTAATAGTACAATATTTATATAGTTTCTTTTGAAAAATTGACATCAATTACGTTTTTACCGTCTGTAAATATCGGTACAACATTAAAAATACTTTTACTACTAACGAATTTTAATTCCTCTTCAAATCCATAGCGTATTAACATTTTACCAACATTCGATTCCACTAAAATCTCAAAACATTTTTCTTTCAACCCTAAGTAAAAATAATGGGCAGATTTAGCTGCATCGGATAAATCGAAAGGACATGATTGATTTACTAAGCAATCAATAAAATAACCTGCACCATAAAAGTCTTCCATATTAAATTGCCCTGACGACCCCGAACATACTAAAATAACAGACTCATCTTTGTAGGATTGTCTTAAGTGATTTGCAACTGCATTTGCATTCAAAATCGATGCAGCGTATACTCTTTTTGCATTTTGAGAATTTTTTAACGCCACTGTTCCATTCGTTGTTGATAAAACGATTGACTGATCAGAAACAATTTTCTTTAATGTTAGTGGATTAGGAGATAGAAAACCTTCAATTGTATTCCCTTCATATTCCCCTATTAATAAATATTCTTTGTCCAAATTTTTATTTGCGAAAAGAACTGCCTCTTGTCCATTCATAACAGGTATGACCTCTTTAGCACCAAAGGCTAATGCCGCTGTAATGGTTGAAGTAGCAAGCAATACATCAAAAACGACTACGATCTTTTCATCGTTTAGTTTTTGATCATCAATTTCTTCTTTTTTCATCAAAAGATGAAGTTTGCCCATTTACAAAACTCCTTTTTGATTTTGATGTTTCAAACATTACACGATCGATGTTCCACCATCAACAACTAGAACAGATCCAGTCACATAATTCGAAGCTGGCGCTGCTAAAAATAAAGCCGCACCTTTTAATTCGTCTTCATTTCCAAATTTCTTAAGAGGTATAGATTCTAATATTTCATTTGTTCCGTGGGAAATAACATCTTTAGACATTTTTGTCGGGAAAAATCCAGGAGCTAATGCATTTACAAAAACCCCACTTGGACCCCATTTCGCAGCTAAATCTTTTGTAAAACTGATCACTGCACCTTTACTTGCACTATAACCAACAGCATTCATTACGTTTGGATTCGTTCCCACTAAGCCGGCAATAGAAGCAATATTTATAATTTTTCCGGATTTTTGTGCTAACATGATTTTCCCTACTGCTTGAGACATTAAAAACGTACCGGTTACATTAACATTCATTACTTTATTCCATGCCTCTAATGGCATTTCTTCAGCTGGTGCTCCCCAAGATGCACCACTATTGTTTACTAAAATATCAATTTTGCCAAATTTCTCTATCGTCTCGTTAACTACTTTTTGCACATCCTCTTTGTTTGTTACATCACACTTCAATGCAAAAGATTCTACACCTAAACTTTTCAATTCTTCACTAATTTCTTGGCATGCTTCTACATTTCGAGAACAAAGTACGACATTTGCACCTGCTTCAGCGAATCCTTTCGCAATTTGTTCACCAAGACCTCGACCACCACCAGTTACAATTGCTACTTTCCCAGTTAAATCAAATAACTCTTTTACGTGCATTTCAAATCCTCCT
Source organism: Bacillus sp. AFS053548 (assembly GCF_002575105.1). NCBI lineage: Bacteria > Bacillati > Bacillota > Bacilli > Caryophanales > Bacillaceae > Bacillus > Bacillus sp. AFS053548. Next base: position 33,212 of record NZ_NUHI01000088.1, read on the forward strand.
AAAATTAGTATTTATTTCATAAAGCTCCTATCTTTGTTCAAAACTTTCGCTTCATTTTTAAACAAACGTTTAGATACTAACCAGTCGGTATGTTTGTTAATTAGATAATACAAGAAAAATTCTGAATATTCAATAACAAATGCAGTTAATTTTTTCATGTTACTTTTTATCCATATTCATATTTACTTGATTATTTGCTATTTTAATTTTGGTTATGAAATACAAATATCTTTTGAAACGTTTAAAGCAATAAATTATTGACCATCCTTAATTTATACGGCTCCTTTTGTTTGTAGCTCTACAATTGGTTTTTAGTAGGATTTTTTTATCCCTCTCAAATTCCAATTGCAACCTACGATAAGCAAAATGGAGCCGTTTTGTTCATTATGAAGCAGATTCAAATACTTTTTATTTTTTATAATTTTTATATTGCTGTTTTAAGGGCAGGATCAGACACAAGTTTATTCGGATTCATTTTCGGTTGATGGTGGATTCGATGTGGGATTTGATTTTGGTTTGCTGTTATACGTGAAAGTGTAAAGAAGTAGAATGAGGATTAGTATACTTGCGACAATATCTTGAATGTAAAAACTCGTTTTGTGATTTTCCCAAAGTGTTTTACTTGAGCCCATTTTTTGATTCGATTCACGAATGTATCGTTTTACTTCTGGATGGTTCGGATAGATTTGTTTGACTGCTTCGAATTTTGACAGTGCATCTTTGTAATAGCCGGCCCAGTAGAAAGTTAACCCTTCTTTGAACAATTTATCAGTTTGGCTTTTTGTGTCATGTATGCCCGCTTTATTGACAACTTTCTTCAATGTGTTCACAGGTACCGCAAAATGAAATCCTTGCACTTCTTGATCATTCACCGTATCTCCCCGGAAGGTGAGTAAGCCAATCAATTGTCCTTTGTTGTTGATGATGGGACCTCCACTATTCCCATGGGTAGATGCTGCATTGATTTGAAGTACCGGGCTTCCTGCTAATGTCGTTTTTGAGATCGCTGAGATTTGACCTTTATTCATCGTGGGGATAACATAACTATGCATAGAAAGCAATTCAGAATCTGCCGCAGCTGGGTAGCCAATCACCCAAATATTGTCTTGATCTTGAATGAAATCACTGTTTCCAAGGGGAATCGTAGGATAGTTCGATCCATCGATCTTTAAAAGAGCCACATCTTTTCCATGATCGGTAGGTTGTTGATACTTTTTGACGACTGCGCTAATAGGATCATCTACAGTCGGTAAGTACACGTCGACGCCTTTTTGGAAGATTTCGTAACTAGTATACTGTTTTAAGTACGCATCTGTGTATTTGTGCGTCCAATTATTTTCCGTTGCAACATCATCCACAAGAATTGAAAATGCCTCAGAAACAATATCATGATCGGACGATTGATGAGAATAAACGAGAACATGAGCATTTGTCACAATATAACCATCCGAATTAATGATAGCGCCAGATCCAAAACCGTCCAGTTCAGTTTTATAATCCCATTTCTTCAACACACTCGTTACGCGTTTATCATCTAAAGTAATCGTCCATTTCACAATCGCATAATCAACAATTCGAACAACTGCTGGCTTTGTCGTTTCAGCTAATTGTTGAGGTTTGAGTATGTAAGGGGCAGATGGTTTTGTCGAAGTCAGTACAAACGATGTAGCGATTAGGATCGCCAATACAATACAAAATGGAATGGTCACGAATGCCTTTTTTTTCATTCCAAACATCCTTTCATTTGTTTTGCTTACGATCATCTCCCAATAGGAAGTACATACACTAAAGCAAAAAAATGACATAACACCCTTACTCATATTTACTCTATAAAACAAATCATTTTTTCCCATTGGATTCATGCCACAAATAAACAAAATTTTTTATTTTATTTTCTTTATCTTTAATGCAAAAGAAAAAGCCGCATTAATGCAACTTATATTCTTCTACTATTGTATGGTAATTAAATATAAAAAAGATTTAATTATTGAAAATTTCTTCGCTTTGTAAAAATACGGTAATTCAAATTTTAATTTTTAAAAAAATTAAGGAATCGTTATTAATTCAACATTTATTAACCATTTATCGATTGCTGATTTAGGATAGTAAAACTCAGATCCAATTTTTATATGAGGAATTTCACTTGAATAACCACCGTCTCCATCATCTAACTCTGTTAGTTTTTGAATTTCTTCTTTACTTATTCCTAAATAATCAACTAATTCCGTCTGTGTTAATAGTTTATGCTGTACAGCAAGACCCGTTGAAGCTTTTGTTCCAAATCCATTAGAAATCATCCAACTTCCAATTACGATACATACCCCTAAAAGAAATATTGATATAGCTATAATATAATTTTTCATATGATCACCTCGGTTCATTTAATTCAACAGGGGCATGCATTACCCTTTTTAATAAATGTTTTCATAATAAAACCAAGGGTCTATGGTTTATAAAATATTATTCTTCCTTTTCACATAACGGCAAAACAGTAGAATTTTTAATCTCTCTTAAAGCTAAACTTGTTTGAATTCTTGTAATTCCGAGCTGATTTAACTTCCGAATAAAGTTCTCCAATTCCTTTCGTTCTCTGTTCGCAACTTTTAATAGATAGTCATACTCTCCTGTTAATAAGTGGCACTCTAAAACTTGAGGCATGGATTTTAATTCTTTCTCTAACACTTCTAATTTATCGGCTTGATGGATATTTGTATTGATAAAAATAAAACAAAGTAAGTCAAAACCTAGCTTTTCTTGATTTAAGATTGCAACTTGCCGATCGATATATCCTTCATTTTCTAATCGTTTAACTCTCGCATGTGTAGCTGGTGGTGACAAGTTCACATGTCGCGCTAGTTCCGTATTGCTTATTTGGCTTTCCTTTTGTAGCTTATCTAAAATTTTTAGATCTACCTCATCTAACACTTTATTTCCTTGATATTCCACTATTATCTACTCCCTTTCAATTATTCGGAAAACGGGTTGGATTCAACTTATAAATTGAATTATATTTCCTAAAAATATACATTTATTTAATATTATTTTGTATTTATACCATTATACAAAATAATACACGGTAAAATAAACAATTATGTTAAACTAATTAAAAAATAGTAAGGAATCACTGTGTAAAGTCTTTTTAAACCTTAAGAACAGTGAACTAGGGGGTTTAGATATGCCAATCATATATATACTGTTGTTATTATTAACAAGTTTGTTATGGGGAGGAAATTTTGTCGTTGGAAAATCCCTTGTTGATCATGCTTCTCCAATGACCTTAACGACTTTAAGATGGGGAATTGCAATTATTGTATTATTACCAATAGTATGGTGGAAAGAAAAGAAGATTTTACCTCCACGTAAAGCTATTCTTCCACTTTTCATGATGGGAGTAACAGGTGTTGTTCTTTTTAATCTTTTTCAATTTATGGCATTGGAAAAGACATCTGCAACGAATGTTGGGTTAATTTCGACCTTAAATACAATTTCAATTGCTTTGTTTTCATCTTTATTTTTAAAAGAAAGAATGAACTTTTTACAAATATTTTCGATGATTATTTCATTCTTTGGAGTTATTCTTGTGCTTTCAAAAGGAGATATGAATCTACTATTCTCAATGAAATTGAATTTAGGTGATTTATGGATGGTCATTGCTGTATGCATATGGGGAATCTATTCGGTTTGTAGTAGATGGGCAACAAGGCTTATATCACCAATGCTGTCTACACTTTACTCAGGGATATTTGGACTTGTTGTAATCATCCCTTTTAATCTCACAGATTTTACGCTTGTAAAAATAAATGGCTCATTTATTTTCTCAATTTTATATACTGGTATTATTTCAACTGTCTTATGTATGCTCTTTTGGAATATTGGTGTCCAAAAAATTGGAGCAACTTCAGCAGGTATTTTCCTAAACTTCAATCCAATTTTCACAGCCATTTTAGCCTTTTTCTTATTAAATGAAAAAATGACATGGGTTCAAGGACTTGGGAGCCTAATCGTTATACTAGGTAGTTTCTTGTTTACTTACTTTAAAACAAATGGAATGTCTAAAAACAAACGGATTGTAAAGAAAGCAATGAAATCTCCAGCATAAAGTCTTATTAGCTAAAGGTTAGATGAATTAATAAATATTAAAATAGCCTGTATCAACGATTACTTGGTAATTTTAGATACAGGCTTTTTATATAATTCTTGTTTTCTTTAATATAGTTAGACTTTTACTCTTTAAAATTATCATTTCTCTTTTAAATCAATCTTTTATCGTAGAACAACTACTCCCACTAAAAATAACTCCCCATGTACAATGATTCCTTAATCTAAATAAGACATATACTCATATGCTGTTGTTCCATATACACTCTTGAAATGTTTATTTAAATGAGTTAAATCGACGAAGCCACATTCCGATACTGCTGAATAAATATCTCTATTTTTTTCGATCAACTGCTTTGCCCGTTCAATCTTACAGTTAAGAAAGTATTGATACGGTGATATCCCGGTATGAGTCTTAAAGTATCTTATAAACTTGAATTTCGATAAATTAAGTTCATTACATATCTCATCAAGCTTAAGAACATTTTCCAAATTGGTATGAATCAAATTCTTCGCTTTTTTCATTAGTGCGTTATCTTTTTTATATTCTGATGAAAGATTTGTTCCAATAAGACGATCTGCGAGAGATACTAATAATTCACTACAAAATGCCTCATCTTTACCACTTAGTATAGCATTAGAAAGATTTAATATTTTTTGTTCAAGAATTTGATCATACACAATAGGATTTGAAAAACGAACTAAGTCCTTGTTCTCATTCACTTCTAACAGCAATTGCGGATCGATATAAAGCATGACATAATCAATGCCAGACTCATCATGTGCCATTCCGTCATGTGCTTGTTCTGGATTAAAAAGCATAACACCATTTTGATGTGATATCTGTAAACTTCCATCTAGATTATACTGTTGAATACCACGTAATGTAACACCTATTGCATACTCCTTATGGGAGTGTTTTTTATACTTAAAATCAGTAATACTTGCTGATAACGCGGTAATACCTGATGACTTTTTATAGATAAATTTCTCCATTAAATTCACCTCTTTAACACCTTACTTACACCCATATCATGACTGCAGCATAAACTAAGAATAATGCCATCACCATATTAACAGTCTTTTTGTGTTTCTGTAAAAACACCTTGAAGATTGAACCGAAAAGAACCCATGTAATAAATGCTAAGAATCCAATAATTGTAATCATCATAACACTCATTGTAACTGCAGGCATTGCGACATAATAGGGTAATATATAACTAGGAATTACTGTCATTGTAAACAGTACTACCTTTGGATTTAAAAACTGCATGAGAAAGCCTGACATAAAAGTACCTGAATGCTTTTCAGATGAATTGGATGAATCCATTTTGTAAATCTGATAAGCAAGATAGATCATATAAAGGCTTCCTATCACTTGCATAAGATGTAAAATTTTTGGGATAATCCCTATCAGTATAGTGTTTAGCATAGCAGAAATGAAAAGTAATAAACCAAATGCAAGCGTTGCACCATAGGAATATTCCAATGCCTTCTTTGTCCCATTATTATGCACAGTCGATAATATTACGATATTAGTAGGACCTGGTGTAAAAGTAACAATGAAACAATATAATACAAAAGATGTAAAATCCATGAGGTAACTCCTTTCAAGTTATTCTCATTTCATCTTACATCTTAAATTTAAATGCTATATAGTATATTATTGCAGGTTTAATTATAAATTAAAATCACAAATAATGGGTACTGATCCATTAAACCACTGGTTTACTTCAATAATTAGGGAAATTTTTGCAAAAAAAATAACAAGATACGATGACCTATTGTCAAATAGTTAAATTAATGTTACGATTGCTTTGCTTTAAAATAAATCATAACGAGGTGAGGAAAATGAATACAAAAAAATATACATTTTATCCTCATCATATTGCTTTTTAGTTATTCTTTTACTAATACATTAGGCTCTGAGGGTAGGATTCACTCTCGGAGCTTTTATATTTAGGCAGAAAGAATAAGTTTTCTTGCCGACCTATGACAGCCACTTACAGAGTGGCTGTCATTTTTTTTGGACAAAAGGTTGGTCAAAGCAACAATATTGGTTTTATTTTGAAGTTTGTAAGGGTTAAATCTTTTTCTTACAAATTGATCTGAACTCTATTAGGGGGGTATTTATTGAACTTGAATTACTTAGGATGGAATTGATTTTCCACGGAAAATTGCATACAATGCTGGTTTATGTTCGTGCAGGCTTATACCTGGAGATTATTGTCCAATCCGATTAGTCTTTGCCTTGTTCCATAGGATAAGGGCCCACCTACTTGATCGTTTTTAGTTATAAACAGCTTTCCAAATATGAAAGGATGATGCTTTATTAAAAGACTTGCTCAATATTTTCGCTCATTACAATCCGGACAAACATCTTACAGTATGATTTATGAAGACCCAACGTATTGGAATAATGATGTTGCCTATTACATTGAAAGGACGCATAAACTAACACTGGATAAACCATGTATCACCATAAAAATACCATTTGATCGTCTAGGCTTATATGAAAATATGAATCAAGTTGTTCTCTCAGATTTTGCATTAAGAGAATGGGTTGATCATATCGAGGCATTAAATGAAGTGTTTTATAACAGGTCACGTACCGATAAAGAAAATGGTGCTTTTTATTGTTTCCGTCCAACCAATGTGTTGGAAAGAAGTGGAGAAATTTATAGCCAAGTTTGATCTCATTAAATTAAATGCTGCCGATGAATTGGTAAAAAAACAAAATATGATTCGCGAATGGCTAAAAACCAGTGGTTATTGTGCATTTATTGGGAATGGCAGCATTTTGCCAAGAAATAAAGATAATAGCGGGCCACTAGAGAGTGCCTTGCCTTTTAAATCCCCGGAAGATGTTGAAATTGAAATTTGTGGTTTGCGAGGAATGGGAATAAAACAAGGTGTGACGGTCATTACCGGCGGTGGTTATTCGGGGAAAAGCACATTGCTGGATGCACTAAATTCGGGGATTTACAATCACGTCAAAGGCGACGGACGAGAATTTGTGATTACAGATCAAACTGCAATGGAAATATCTGCAGAAGAAGGCCGTTCTATAAAAAATATCAATATAACGCCTTTCATAAAATGGATACCTAATAGTTCCGCTGAACAGTTTTCAACAGACTACGCATCCGGTTCCACATCACAAGCCGCAAATATTATGGAGGCAATCAACTACGGATGTAAGCTTCTTCTTATTGATGAAGACAGAAGTGCAACCAATTTTATGATTCAAGACACTAAAATGCGCTCATTAATCAAGCGTGAACCTATTACACCTTTTACGGAACGTGTAAGGGAGCTTTATGAGGCTGTTGGCGTATCTTCCATTCTTGTTATTGGAGGTAGCAGTGAATTTTTATCCGTAGCCGATCAAATCATCCTGATGGACAATTTTGTCCCAAAAAATGTAACTCAGGAAGCAAAAAATTTATGTGAACACGAAAAAACTCGCGAACGTATCCCCCATACAAAATGGGAGATAGAAAGAAAAATAACTACCGATCACTTTTCGAGCTACCCACAAGGCAGTGGTACAGAGAAGCTGATCGTTTCAAACATGGGATACATGATGATCGGTGATGAACAAATTGATATCAGAGGCCTTTACAATATCACATCACACGCACAGCTTGCAGCGATTGCCTTTTTAATTCGAAAAATAGCTATAAGAAATCAGGATCGCACCATCCTTCTTCATGAAAAGATCCAAATAGCTCTCGAAGAAATGGAAAGAGAAGGAGTCGATATTGTATTTTCTTCCTTTTTTCCTGGTTTCGAAAGATGGCTTGAATTACCTAGAATTAATGAGGTATTATCTGTCCTAAATCGAATGAAACATTTGAATTTTATTCAGCCTGAGCCCTCTGGACACCTCTAATTACGACATAATTATTAATTATCTTGATTAATAAATAGTTAAGTTCATTAGTGAATGAAGTAGATATTAATTAATTAAAATAGCAGCCTATGGCTGCTATTTTTGTTCAACTAATGCTAGCGTTAGCTGAACAACATTATGATTTATCTCTCCATTTAGTAATCGCATAAATTATTTCTTTTGGGTTCGGATCATGCTCTAAATATCCACCGTAACGAGATACAAGTACACCGCAACTGTAATCTTGACTAATAATCCATATATCCTCATTGTTTATAGATTGCCATAGAATATCAAAGTTTTTTATTACCCATTTTCCGTCGTCAATAAGTAAGATAGGACTATCTTCTATACCAAAAAATAAGTAAGCCAATTTCTCTTCAATATCTATCCCTTGCACAAACTGTATAACTTCTTTCTCCCAACTAAATTCAATTCTAAAATTACTATAATTTACTATAAAATCACCTTTATGTAAATCGTAGTTCCACTTTGCATGAACTTTATCAAGAATCCTATCCAATTCTGGAGAAGTGATAATTTCACAGTTTTCTAAAACAGTAGCCAACTCCTGTGGTAATGTATTAATTAATACATTTCTTTGTTTTTTTTGCTTTGAAACTTTAATTTTTTGCTGTAAAATTAATTTTCTTTCGTTCATAATTTCACCTTAATACCTGTTTTTCTAAATAATACCATTAAAATAATTGTCCAGTTAATACAAAAAAGGACTGATTATCAGTCCTTACGTTATTCAACTATTGCATGTGTTCGTTAAATAAGTTAAATACTATATGATGTTTTTCTTATATCTAGAACTTCAGCTTTCGAACAATAAAAATGCAATCTATCGTCTTCATAATCTGTCACTTCAAGACTTAAGTTCTCCCATCTCCGTTCGCTAATGTCTATTATTTCTAATGATATTTGGTGAAAGTTTCCTCCAGATTCAAATTTGATTTCTTGCGGATCATGAAACCTAATGATTGTTTTATACCAAGATCCAGTTCTTTCAATAACAAATTCAATATCAAGAACAGCTTTCTTTTCAAATGCCTCTTCAAACATTTTCAAATGAAAATCAGTAATTAATTTAACATCAAAAAAAGAAAAATCGCTTATTTTCCTTTTTTCTAAGTCTATATACTTATCCATTATTACCTCCTCGTGAATCACTTAAGTAATAGCACCCATTAGCAAATAATATTGAACTAACATAATGCATTAATTGAATAAGGATTATTTTTCTGAATCAGTCATTTCATAATTTTTGGCTAATATCCACCCACTGAGACCATAGGATGCCATAATCTCATAATATTTATATCTATTTATAATTAAGAAATCCTGTATCATGACCAATCATAACCACAAAGACTACACGTCAAGTTCTTATACGCTAATCTATAGTTACATGGAAACAATGATAAAAGTTGCACCATATCAATGTTTCGGAATCGGATACTATATATAACTGCCAGTTAGTTCAATAAGGTCCCATCTATAGTTAGTGTGTTAGTATTTGAGGTTACCAATGTCTTTTCTGACTCGAAAAGGTAATCCCATTTTTTAGTTTTTATCCAATGAAATAACTTATAAATTTCCTCATTACCGTCTTCGTAACGAATGAGAAACTCTAAAGCTAATATTAGGTCACCTCTATCAAGCTCCCTTTTTCTTTTCAAAATATTCTTTATACGCTCTATAACAGGTTTAATGGCAGTTTCATTTCCATGCTTATTTATACCTATCATGGCACATCCTTTAACTTCAACAGAACGGTCTTTTAAGGCCTCTAAAAAAGTCGGAAGTAAAGAATCATCTCCTAATTTATTCAATGCCAATAAAGCCGAACATTTAACGTCTCCTTTGGGATGTCCAAGTAAATTTAAAAAGTGAGGAATAGCTTTATAAGTACCAAACTCAACTAATACAGAAATTGCATAGCATAGATCATACTCATCTGTTGACGCCGATATAACTTTAATAAGTGCTTCCTCTGCAATAGAACTCTTACATCCCCCTAATGCTTGGATAGCCTCGTGCCTAAAAAGCCAACGTTCATCCTTAATAAATTGTAATATGGTTGAACAGTCTTTTACAATTTTTTGTTCTGAAATTCTTTCAAGGACACTTGAAAGTACATATTTGTCCGTTTCTCTTTCAAGCGATTTTAAAAGAATTTGAACTACCCGTTCGTCTCCGGTATTTCCCCCAATTTTACCAAGTATAAAATAAATATTATTTCTGATGTCTTTATCCTTACTTTTTTCTAATAAATTATTAAGAAAAGGAATAACACTGGTATCTGTTATTTGTTCTGCTTTTCTGTAAGCATGCCAAGAAGGTGAATCATCGCTACTAGTATAAGAACCCTTGTCTGCCATTTTTTGGATTAAATTTAACAGTTCTTTTTCATCCATTGCTTTAAACTCCTATGTAGTTATTTATCAAAGTATTGCATCTCTTATTCCACTAAACTGCCATTTTGTTCAATAAAAAATGACGAACATACTGTCGATCATATTGTTCAACTATCGCTTGAGTTAGTTGAATAAGACAAAATTTAATACTCTATTTAAATCCCTAAATGATATAAATAAAAATTACCTTTTGATAATTTTTCTACCATTGATATCAATTTTTCTAATTTCTTAATTAATTCGTCCCTATTAATAATTACCTATTCATAGTCTCCATCTTCATCATCTTCTCCATAAACAAATACACCTCTAAGTTTTAACACTTTCGGTCCATTAATAAATAAGTCTCTCCATGATGTGAAAATTGCAATTATCTTTTCTGAAGCCTGTTGTTCAAATAGCGTCTCTCCATAATAGTTAAGTCCTTTTCTATTCAGATTTCCACTAATTGAAGGATTTTTACTTGGTATCCAATTTAAAGAGTCCATTATGTATTGGATAATATCATCATGTATTCTAACGCTTTCAATATCATTATTGTTTTCTCTCAGTTTCCAAATTCGGCTCACATTAACTGTGTCTGGAACAAGATAAAATTCATGCTCTAATCCCATTTATTCCTCCTGTAAGTAGTCTTTCTAATAATTTTATAATACCATTTCTTATGCAACTGATATGAACGAAACTGTCAAACCATCAAACCCAAAAGGTTTTAATTTTATTGTAGTTGTATAAGCTATTTTTCTTTTCTTCCAATCTGTCACTTAATTTGTTAAAGTTCTGAACTACCTCAGGCATTGATAATTTTTTTGCTAACAAACTCCCTTTTTCAATTGAGTTAGAAGCTTCTTCGAATAAATTTGATTTAATTTGAGCATCTGCAAGGCAATACCAGTAAAACCATGCATCCATTTTTGAAATTTTATCATTATAAAACTTTTCAATTACAGGATAGTATTTAGAATATAATTCTTTATCATAAATTAATTTTTCACCATTCCATTTTAGTACATCTACTAAATAACAATCGGCAATATACGCTTGCCAAACTGCCAAACCTTCTTTTTGGTTTCCATTCAAAAGGTCGATTTCGTGGTAAGGAACTTCTGCGATATTTTTTAATGAGTTATCAATCCACTGAAAAATTTCAAGGTTGCTTCCTGCTGCTGCCCCAATTGTAACGCCAAATAAATATTCTTTTACACCATCACCAGTAATATCAGTTAATCCCGAAAAATCTAAATCTACTCCTTGAATTTTTGTCTCCCATACTTTATCCCACTCATTATTAATCTTCTTTAATACTATTACTCCATATAGGGAAGGAGAAGGTTGTTCTTTTGCTTTAATTTTAAATGTTAAGATCAATTCTTTCTGCCCATCCTGGTTAAAGTCATAGAGTTGAATTGGAGATGTGGACAATGGTTTTTTAGGAGTTACAAGTAAAGCGTTCGACGGAGTAAACTCTTTAACAATTTTCATTAGCTCTTCATTTGGTTTTTCGTCAGCCTGCACAAATATCGGTGATAGATTTAGTGTCACGAATAGTAGGGTAAATTTCATTATTTTCTTCATTAAATATGTCCCCTTTTACTGGTATAGGACTATAATTTCCTATTATCAATTTGTATATTATGAACTTTGGTATGAAAACCTTTGTTCAACTAAACTGCCATTTACTACAAGAAAAAAAGCCGCATATAAGCAGCTCGTGTTCTTTAATTAAAGCAGTGCGTTAGTTACATAAGAAATTTAATATATATATTTTTATTGGATACTATGTTCACTCTTTGTAATTTTACCACTAATACTATTTACATAATCTGTCCCACTTTCATAATTACTCTTCCGCTCCCATTTCACCACATATTTTCCATTTTTTTGAGTTACAGAAACTATTTTAATTTTACCAAAGTTATCATTTTCATATCTTACTTTTACAACTTCAATCGCTTCTTCTTTTATGATTTCTGTTCCATTACACGCACTAAGTAATGAACAACAAATAAAAAAACACACAATAAAATATTTAAATTTCAAATTTATAAATCTACCCTTCCTATATTAAATTTTAAAACACTGATCTAAATAGATTTAGTTCTACAATAAATATTCTCATACCTTTAATTTAAAGTCGGGTTATTTTATTCTTGATTTAATACCATCTATACGATTTCTTAAGCAACTACCCTGCCATTTAGCTCCATAAAAACGACTTTAAAGCCATGTTCATCAAAAGTAATCCTTTATGTGTTAAAAAAATTAAATATGATAAACACGACTGAAAGATCAGTCGTGTATGATTTCGTTATTCTTCGTCCTAGCTTATTGATGGGGGTAAGGTCTTCCATGTAAATTCCATGATCGTGAAATGAGACATTGATAATAAGCATAGGTTGTGCCTTTAAAAACTCTAATAATTCAAACAAACATTTTTGTTCAGATTTTTCCACGGAATAATGTGACTGTGATCTATTTATTGCTCTATTCTTGTTTAACTCAAGTTAATCTTAAATTACTGAAAATCTATATGGTACTTAGTGTATAATAGGTATGAGGTGTTTATATGAGTAAAGCTAAAGCTAAGAGCGGTACAGGTAGAGGTACAGATAAGAAGGGTTGGAATAGGTGGCAAGCTAGTGCAAAAAAAGCAAAGAACGCGAAGCCCTATGTTAGCAAAGGTACTAAAAATAAGGGCAATTCCAAAACAACTAATAATAATTCAAATGGCTAATGATATTCGATAATTATTTGTATCTTCATTTTAATGGTCTAGAATACTTTAAACCATTTTCTTTACCAAGAACCACGTTAGATTTTACCCTTATTCTTTTTGGAATAGGGGTTTTTAAATTTAAAAGACATAAAAAGAGTCGGATTCTACATTATAGATTCCGACTCTTTTTTAAACTAAGCCTTTTTAACATTAGTTGCTTGTGGTCCGCGTTGACCTTGTTCTACTTCAAATGTAACAGCTTGACCTTCATCTAATGATTTAAATCCATCAGTTTGAATTGCTGAGAAATGTACGAATACATCATCACCATTTTCACGCTCAATAAATCCAAATCCTTTTTCTGCATTAAACCATTTTACTTTACCATGTTCCATCTTTGTAACCTCCTAGTGTGGCTTACACACATTGTAATAGTCCAATTTTAACAATATTGTTATGAATTATCAAATTTCCATCAAAAAAAAATGCAATAGCTGTTTAATATGGCAAATTAAAAGTCAATTATTGTATAAGAGAGTATCCCTATTTTTTCTCTAAATTACTTATTCTTTGCTCTAATTCTTCAATTTTTTTATTTGAAATAAACGAATTTTTTGTTGCAAATAATCTTACTTTTTTAATAATCTTAATCACGATATATACTACTACAATTAGAATGATCAATTGTAGTAATGTAATGAGTAAACTAAAATTATCCATTAGGAAGACTCCTTTTCAAACTCAATCTAGATTAAAAGTAACTTTAATATAAGTACATTAAATCCTTTGATGAACTAATCTTCCAGAAGTAAAATAGGAGTCGATCATCGTTATCGACTCCTATTTTTATTATCTTTGTTTCCCTGCCCAAACACCTTGCATTTTGCTCATTAATACGATTTGCCCAATATGATATGCGTCGTGCATTGCTAGACTCTTAAGTTCAAGTACTAACGATCTTTCTCCTGGGATCTGTCGATACAAATCTTCATGCTCTGATTTTGCTAGTATTTTTTCAAGTTCACGATGAGTATAAAAGTATTCCTCTTTTGTTTTCTTCCAATTTTCAACCGTTTCAGTTGGTAATCTAAATGTATCTTCATTTTTTTCTGCCTGTGGTTCATTCTCTGTTTCACCAAGAAATCGCAACAGAAGTCTCTTTTCATAGAATAGTAGATGACAGACTAATTCCCAAATGGAATTTATTTCCACATCAACTGGTTTCCAAATTGCTTGTTCATAAGTGACATCCTTTAACACTTTTTCAAGTGGTGGAAACCAGTCTTGTGCATCCAAGCAACTTGCCCATTGCTGTAACAAAAGTGTTTTTACATCCATTTTCTATTTCCTCCAATTCAAGCCCTCTAGATTATCACCAAAATTCTTTTATAACGTCTTATAGAAAGTCACTAAATAATTTATCATGCTAATACCATTTACTTCTTTCTAAGTAATTGTTCTTCCAGCATAACGACATAATTAATTTTTATAATTCCATTTAAGATGATAAAATCCTTTATTTATTAAACGATCCTTCCATTTTACAGAAATAAAAAAAACTGCAATTAAGCAGTTTTTGATTTTCAAATTATGATACTAGTTATATATGAATTCTTGCATTGATACAATGAAACCAATCATAGATACTATGATATAAATATAACCCAATTTTTTTTGTTTTTGTTTAAATTCTAATATACATGCTACCAAGAACAATCCTGCTAAGAAAAAGTGCATATAAGGGAGTAATACTGTCTTATAAGTTATTAAGCCAAAAATAGATAATATTAAGACTGTCAAAATAAATATCATTCTTAAAATTTTTAGCATTTGAATTAAATCCTCTGTACGATTAGCATTGTAATGTTAGTTATGTAATTGTGATACATAAAAGCTTTCTACAGCAACAGAAATTAATAAAACAGTTATAATAAAAAAGACAATTGACATTCTTTTCTTACTCAAAAGAATTTGTTCGATCCCCATTAATAACATAAAAATTGAAAAGATACTTTGTGCGATTCCCTCATAGAAAAAATTTACAGGGTACGATGTAAAAGATAAAAATAAAAATATGAAAAGTGGGATTGACAATATCATAAGAGCAATTACTATAGGCTTAACTCTATTCTTGAAAAACCGATCTCTAAATTTCATTATATTAAGTCCCTCAACTCTCTGTAATAAAATAAATCTTCTATACAGTCGTTCATGTTAAATATCTAAATCAAGTGTTAGTTCAATAAGTTTTTACTAATTTAGTAGTCATATCATTAATTGTAATTTGGGAGAATACCCCTTTTTCCATAGACAATCCATTTATCCTTATACCCCTAAACTACCCTAGAACTTCAGAAATAAGCGATTTTTCAACCGATCGTGTTGTTCAACACAAACATAGTGCTTGTAAAAATATTTTTCATCACCTTAGATTTTATTTATTACAAGCCCAATTATTAGTGCAATCAGAGGCAC
The DNA here is from genome assembly GCF_002575105.1 of Bacillus sp. AFS053548. Lineage (NCBI taxonomy): Bacteria > Bacillati > Bacillota > Bacilli > Caryophanales > Bacillaceae > Bacillus > Bacillus sp. AFS053548. The sequence goes on from NZ_NUHI01000088.1 coordinate 48,819, forward strand.
CCCAACACTCAATTTTAAACTAAACCAATAAATTTTATTAAGTTTATTATATTTTTCTGTGTAATCTCCATATGCCAATTTAACCATTTCATATACTTCTATTTCGGTTTCATCATAACTTTTATCGCCGCTTTTATTTATAAACTGCTCGAGTTTTAGGAAAAGCAATTTGTTTATCTTTCGAGAGTTAGAAAATCGCCAAATTCCTTGATATAGACCAAATCCCAAGTTCCATATTAAGAACAAATTGCTAATTGCAGCAAAATAATCCGATTTAAGATTTTTTCCGAAGGCCATAACTGTTCCCGTAAATATCATAAAAATCAATATGGTAAAAATTGTGACGATGATCGCAGTAATGGGCTTAATTCGATAGAGTTTTTTTATATCTTCCAAAATTTTTCTTTTACTCTCCATCATTTCTATATTTTTTTGGCTCATCAAATTCATCCCCATTTAGTTATAACTTACTTGTAAATACAGTATTAAATTTAATTATATCTAACCAATCAATTTTTGTAATTTGGGGGAAATTTGCATTTTCCTTATAATTTTAGAATTTTCTTGCGTAAAAACAAGTTTTCTAGTTTTTCAATTTCTACACATTTCAAATACTATTTATTTCTCTATAACCGCTCGTGGCAAAATATATTTCAAACAACCACAAAGATGAGAGTTACTACCTAAAGGATTTTTATACGAAGTAAAGAATAAAATAAAGTAGAAGAAAAATGATAAAATTGACTTTTTTGCTTGAAATTTGAATTTCATCATTAGATTTAGGTATAAAGTATCAAAAAGATTTAAAACGATGACACGTTAATCAAATATAAAATCACTATGCTTGAATTTTTCTAAAAAGCTTCATTCCCATTAGTTTCAAACTTTTACAAGTTCTTCTTTTTTATGTATTCAATGAATCAATTGAATAATAATGAAAGGTCATAGGGAGGTAAAGGATGAAAGAAAATAACAAGACTCTTATATTAATAGGACTAATGATTGGAGTCATCTTCTCAGAGCTTGATGAGACAGTCGTTGCAACAGCTATGCCAACAATTATTAGGGATTTAGGAGGTTTAGCGCTTTACGGTTGGGTTGGTGGAGTTTACATGCTTTCGATGACCTCATTTATGGCAATACTCGGTAAACTTGCGGATTTATATGGTCGAAAAAAAATATATTTATTTAGTATGGGATTATTTATGGCTGGCTCAATTATTAGTGGTACAGCTCATTCTATGGAAGTTCTTTTAATTGGTCGTGGGATTCAAGGGATTGGTGCCGGTGGGTTAATGCCACTTGCGATGGTCATTTTCGGAGACAGTTTCCCAGTTGAACAGCGTGCTAAGCTTCAAGGTATTTTCGGAGCTGTCATGTTTATACCTCAACTACTTGGACCGCTCATTGGAGGATATTTTGTACAGCATATTTCATGGCACTGGATCTTCTTAGTAAATATTCCAGTCGGAGTTTTAGCTGCCATTTTATTAGCAATAGGATTAAACGAAACGAAAGTAGACAAAAAAATCAATATCGACTGGTTTGGTGGAATTTTACTAGTTACCACGTTAATCAGTTATCTGCTTACTCCTGTACTACATCAAACAGAAGGATATGCATGGAGTGATGCTAAAATGATTGGTTTACTAATTTTAGGAACCATTTTACTTGGATTATTTATTTTTGTAGAGTCAAAAGCAAAAGAACCAATTATCCCATTGCACTTATTTAAAAATAGAAACTTTGTTGTCATTTCGTCTCTTGTATTTGTATTTGTTCTTGCGATAATGGGGTCACTTTCATCTTTCCCATTCTTCTCGCAAAATGTACTCGGTTTAACACCTACTGAATCTGGTTATTTAAATGTACCAATTATGGTTGGTGCGATGGGTGCAAGTGTAGTTGCAGGTCGAGTAATGAATAAATTCTCGTATCGAAATATTTACGGTGTTTCATTTATTATACCAATGATCGGTTTCTATTTACTTACAGGTATTACGGCTCACACTTCAATTGTTACATTCGTTATTTATTTCATTATTCTTGGACTTGGATTCGGTGCACTATTTAACAATGCATTAATTGTTCAAGAATCAGTTGAAAAGGAAAATGTAGGGATTGCACAATCTGCCGTCATGTTATTTCAATCCATTGGTATGACGATTGGTTTTAGTTTATTTGGTTCACTATTAGCCTCTAAAATTACATCAGGGATGAAATCACTAGCTGGAAGTCTAAGCGTGGATCAGTTGCTACAATTAAAAAATGTACAAAATGGTATGATTCCATCTAATCTTGATCCTAATTTACTTGAAAAAGTAAAAACAGTCTTTACTCATGCATTCCAGGATTTATATTGGGTATCTTTCGTACTTGCCATTTTAACATTTTTAATTTGTTGGGGTCTGAAAAAGGAAATTTTAATAAAGAAAGATGAAGCAAGTGAAGTAAAAGAGGTAAATTCTATTTAATTAAAAGAACCATTCCAATTTTTTTGGAATGGTTTTACTTTTTTACATATTACTTGTTTGTTATATGCTTAATCACATCTTCTAAAGATTTTTCTGACATAGATGATAATCTTAAACTATGATTCTTAAACTCTAAATGTGAGGTAACTTGATTCGGAACAATTACACAGTGTAATCCTGCTTTCGTTGCAGCGTTTAATCCATTCAACGAATCTTCAAATGCGATAGCCTCTGATGCTTGAACTCCAATTTCCTGAATTGCTTTTAAATATAGCTCAGGATCTGGTTTAACTTTCTTTACATCATCCTTCGTCTTAATTACTGAAAAGTATTCATAAATATTTAATTTTTTTAAGAAGCTTTCTACCCATTCTCTTGATGAACTAGAAGCCAAAGCTATTTGTAATCCCGCGTTTTTTGCTGAAATTAAATAGTCTTCTAAACTTTCTCTTAGTGAGGGCTCGAGTAGTTTCTCATCAACTAGCTCTTTAGCCAATTGTTCGATCAGTTCTTTCTCAATTGGTTCTTTTAAATTTGAATTTATAAAATCGAATAAAATTTCATCACTTGTTCCTACAACTTCTGAAAACTTTTGAAGAGTTAACTCCACTTCATACCGTTGTAGTACTTCCTTATATGCTTCGAACCATACAGACTCAGTATCGACAATTAGACCATCAAAATCAAATATTACAGCTTTAATCATTCTATTTCTCCTTTTCCTTAATTAGACAGTTTTACTATATTATGGTTATTTCAGTTTAATATTTTTCGTTTTATTTATGCCAATCAGGTTTTATGAGAGAAAATACGCTTAAATCATGAGACTCATTCCCTTGAACTAAATAGCCTCTCAGTAAACCTTCTTTTTGAAACCCTAACTTCTCAACTAAAGTAGATGAGGCTGTATTATCTGGAAAAATATTAGCTCCAATTCGATATAGTCCTAGTTTATTAAAGCAATATGATGTAATTTCCTTAATTGCTTCTGACATATATCCTTTTCTCCAATATTTAGGTAATAAATCATATCCAATTTCCGTTCTTCTAGCGTGTAAGACTAAATTATTTAAACCAATTGTCCCGATTAATTTTTTTGATTCTTTTTCAACTATTCCAAAGCGCATTCCTTGAAGGTTTTCAAATCTAGTTTGAAAGGAATCTATCATTTTAACCGCTTGATCTTTTTCAGTAAAGGGATCCATTCCATAGTATTTAATTACCTCTTCATTTGAAAAGATGGAAAAAATTTCATCAACATTTTTTTGTGTAATTTGCACTAAAGATAATCTTTCTGTTTCTAAAATTGGAAAATCCATCATGTTACCCCTTTCTTATACGTCGAATAATCTCATAAAACTCAGTTTGTTTACTTGAAGTACCTTATTTTACCATAAATCATGATTTAATTTTCTTAAATTTTATTTGATTTATTTCTTATTCATTTATACCTAATTCCTCATGAAAATCATTCTGTACAAAAGTATCCTTTTTTTATGTTATCCAAAATTTGGGAATAATCCATTTTCACAGAAATAGAAATAAATAGACTCATTTCATTTATAAGGGAGAACCGTTACATGAACAATCAATTAAGAGTGAATCCACAGCATTTTTACAAAGACCCATATTCGTATTTTAGTAACGCTAGAAAAATAAGTCCTATGCTTTATACGGAGTTATTTCAGAGAACTGGATGGCTAGTAACAGGCTATAGAGAAGCAGAAATCATGCTAAAAGATCCCCGTTTTATAAAAGAAGCAACCAAAGTCACACCACCAGAACAAATACCTGAAAGTGTTATGCCTGCAATTGCAATAAATCGCAAAATGATGTTATTTCGAGATGCTCCTGATCATACAAGATTGAGAAATCTCGTGAACAAAGCATTTTCTCCAAGAATGGTTGAAAATTTACGAACTTCGGTAAATGAAATTGCTGATTATTTAATAGCAAATATGAAGGGAAAATTTACCCACGAACTAATACGCGATTTTTCATATTTATTACCTGTCTTTGTCATAACTGACCTATTAGGTGTTCCTAAAGAAGATCGAGATTTATTTCGTAATTGGTCTGATGCATTTATTAAATTTATTGATTTTAATACGACTATGGAGGATTTAGAATTAGTATCAAAGGATATTCTTGATGCTTCTAATTATTTCAGAAACCTTATATCTTTAAGAAGAATAGAACCTAAAGAGGATTTAATCAGTAATTTAATTTTAGCAGAGGAATCTGGAGATAGATTAAGTGAAGATGAAATGATCGCAAGTTGTCTTCTTTTATTAATAGCTGGTCATGAAACTACTGTTAATTTAATCACGAATGGATATTATTTATTATTAAAACATCCTGAGCAATTTGAGCTATTAAAAAATGATTTAAAGTTAATTCCTTCAGCTATTGAAGAAATATTAAGATACGAATCACCTGTTATTTTTACATCTAGATGGGCTAGAGAAGACTTTGAGTTCGCTGGAAATTCGATTAAAAAAGGCGATTACTTTATGGTTTCATTAGGTGGAGCAAATTACGACCCAACAGTCACAATTAATCCTGAAACATTTGATATCACTCGAAAAAACATTAAACATTTATCCTTTTCATCCGGCCCGCATTTCTGCTTAGGTGCCCCACTTGCTAGATTAGAAGGACAAATTGCAATTGAAAAACTGATTAGACATTTAGTTAATCCAGTTCTAATTGAGGAGCCAACTCGCCGTAAAAATGTTGCATTTCGAGGGTTTGAAAGCTTAAAGGTTCAGGCAAATATTCAGTGAAGTTTCTAGCAAATTGTGTACTTTTCCTAATAGAAATAAAATTTAAAATTACAAAGTTGTAGTAATGAAATTAATACAATATATAACATAACAAAGAGCATCGAGATCTCGGTGCTCTTTGTTACTGTTCAAAATTGTTTTCTTATTATCAAAAATACTTTCCATTGGTTTTATCCTTCATTAAAAGGGACCAAAACAATAAAGTTCTAAATGAAATCACAATTGGCTTATTTGCAGTAAAATATCTAATCCTTTTTTTAAATCTTCCAATGACGCGTAGGCATAAGAAAGACGAATATGATGTAAATCTCTTGGTTCGTAAATATAACCTGGATTGATCAATATATTTTCTTTAAGTAATTTTAAAAATAAAGTCTTATTTACAATTGGATTATGAAACCTGAGCCATATGTAGAAACCACCTTCAGACTTTTTCCATGTAGCTATTTTTTTATAATCCTTTTCTAAAATTTCTTCTACGTATTTCGCTTTTCTCTGCAATTGTTCACGAAGGTTAACAAGATGCTTTTCGTATAGACCGCTTGAGATCCAGTGTGATACGATTTCTTGCGAAAAGGCACTAGAACCATAATCTGTTTGCATTTTAATATCAGCTAATCGTTCAATTACAGGTGAAGGTGCAACAACCCAACCAATTCTTAATCCTGGACTTAGTGTTTTGGATACACTCCCTATATAAAGAACTTGTCCTGAAGTATCAAACGATTTTATAGCAGGTGTTGATGATTCAAAAAGCAATTCGTGATACACATCATCTTCAATAATCGGAATTTGTAGCTCTTTGCATGTATTAAATAAATTTTGCTTTTCTTCCAACGACCAATTATAGCCCGTAGGATTGTTTAGTGTTGGAACACAGTAGAATAAAGATTGCCTCTTCCCTTTATGTGCTCGTAAATTATCTTTTAATTGATGTTCCCTTGGAACTGAAATCATTCGCATACCATTAGATTGAAAGGGATGTACTGAATTTAAATACGAAAATTGTTCTTGAAATAAAATGGATCCCTCTTCCAATAATCCAACTGCAATTAATTGAAGTGCTTGAAGTGCACCTGAAACAATTAAGATGTTCTCTGGTGCTGATTCAATACCACGTTTTTTTAAATAATTACATAAAATTCCTCGGAGCTTTTCACTTCCTTGCGGAGATGAATAGCCAATTGCTTTGGAATCAAGTGAAATCTTTCTTAACGAATCTTCTAGTTGTTTTGTAGGTAGTAATTCAGGTGATAATTCACCTGTTCCAAGACGTATGATATGATCCATTTGCTCATATTCATTTATGAGTTGAATCGTATGGTAGTTTGGTTTATGAATACTTGATTCAATATGTCTCTGCCAATTTGGTTGATTTTTGCTCAAAAGTACGTTCCAAGAATTGTTAGCCACAAATACCCCTGATCCCATTTTTGATTCGATCAGACCATCTGCCCTTAATTCATCAAGTGCAAGTTGTACGGTACTGCGGTTCACATTAAATTGCGTTGCTAGTTGACGCTGTGTTGGAATCTTTGTACCAACAGACCAATCACCTCGTTCAATACGAGATTTTATCCAATCTTCAATTTGCTCTTGAACAGTCAAATGAGAATCACGATTTGGTTTCCATTTCATCTAACTCCTCCTAAATTGGGTGGATTTAAAACCATCCAATTGGTTGTTTTCTTTTAGTTTTATCATAGTACGATTGTAATTGAAAGGGAGTTGATTTGATGGAAGCTATTATTCATGGTCTAGTCTTAGCATTCGGACTTATTTTACCTTTAGGGGTACAGAATGTATTTGTATTTTCACAAGGTGCCACACAGCCAAAACTAATTCGAGCGCTTCCTGCGACTTTTACTGCTGCTGTATGTGATACTTTTTTAATTCTTTTAGCTGTTTTTGGACTTTCCACTATCGTTCTACAATTTGAATGGCTAAGAATTAGCCTGATGATTGCTGGCGTTTTGTTTTTAGTATACATGGGGTATGTTATTTGGAAATCTAAACCTGCAGCAAATGAATCGAACAGTGCATTACCTAGCCGACAGCAAATCATTTTTGCTTTATCAGTTTCCTTATTAAACCCACACGCAATCTTAGATACAGTAGGTGTAATTGGAACAAGTGCATTAAAATATGTCGGAAAGGAACAAATTTTCTTTACGATCGCATGTATTGCAGTATCTTGGATTTGGTTTTTCGGATTAACGGTCGCGGGCTCAGTCATGAAAAAGGTAGACAGTACAGGAGGTTTAATGAAAATATTCAACAAATTCTCCGCCTTGTTTATTTGGGGAACGGCCATTTATCTTATAATTGGATTAACTTAACGTACCTTTATAGGATGATCGAATGGTGATCATCCTTTATTAATAGATCAACCCAAGCATGGATTAGTTGAATAACCACTTTTAAAATTATCTTTTTTCAATAGGTTTAGCATAAATAATAGATATTAAAAATCCAATAAATCCACCGCCAATAGAACCAGCAAATGCTGAGTTAATTTCGCCATGAAATAAGAATACTCTAACTAAAAAATACGATATTGCAAAAGAAAATGCGTATATTAAATATATATAAATACTTTTTTTAGAAATCATCTAATCCTCCTTAATTCAATCTACACATATTAATTAATTCAACAGTTTTTTTAATAAATCTTTAAACTATTAAATTTTAAAAAAGCCCCTGCCTACGTCATTTAGGAAGAAAAATGACAGACTAAAATTTTGTTATTAGTCTGTCATTTCACTAAAGCTAATCAATTATTAGAAGCAACTAATTCAATTTCTGACTGATAATCACAATTCTAAATAATTTGTTTACCTTATTATTACTTCCTTCTGCAACAATCCTGCTAATTACTTCAATGAAGATCTAACTTTAAGCTACTCTAATCTTTAAAATCATACTTTAGCCAATTATCCTTATTAATAATGCACATAATCCATTCAACTGTAATCAGCATACTATTTTGTTGATTTCTTTCTCTTTTTTACGATTAAGCAAAAGTTGGCATTTTCAACCTATTTTCATTCATATCGTAACTAAGCATATTGTCATTCTTACACTATTAGGTATTCGATCACTGCCTCTGTTTTACTTAAAAACAAGTTCTAGGTAATGTTTCCCACTAAGTTTATAATCCCACTATTTAAATTTATGTTAGTTAACAACTGCTCCCCCATTTAAAAGCTGAAATTGCGAATATAATGTTCTTCATCCACTCACTTTTTAATGTCTTTTGAATAGTTTACTTTATAAAGTAAGGGGGCATTTATATGGATTCAAATGAAAATTATATTATTATTCTTCTCAGAGAAATTTCAAATTTATTACTTAGTGGTAATCTAGCTGAGACTTTCGCTTTTGCAATCCTATTAAGAACTATAACTAACGATCGAATAATAAGAAACATGTTCGTTTTATTAATAATTGTCATACGTATCACAAATTCCAATGAGAATGTTGTTGCAACAAGTGAGTCAGCTAACAATAATGCATCTACTACAAAATAATATTTTAGTCTTTTTGAACTTCATTTTTCATTGCATATTGCCAAAAAATAATTTGGTGATTTTCTTTCAATATTAACCCCCCCTTGTAAAATATGAATTAAGCATCATTCTAAAATTTATTACAAGTAAGTAAAAGTAGGATGTAAATATTACAACCTATTAAAAATTAAAGCATTTAATGATTGCTATAATAATAAGTTTCTTTTTGCTTCTACATATCCATCTATTGAAATTCCAATAAAACTCTAATAATCAATTGTCAATTTTTTTTGTATTATTGCCTAAAAAAATGACAGACTAAAATATTGTACTTAGTCTGTCATTTCACCTTAACTATTCAATTAATTAGTAGCAACTAATTCAATTTCCGACTGATAATCCCCAACTTTAATTTCTTTTCCATTCACATGATTCTTCACAACTAGTTTTCTCATTAATAAGTTTTCCTCAAGCATAGCTTTAAACTTTTCAATGATTTCAATAAACTCTGGATTAGCTGTTATTCCAATGTCTACTCGCATATTAATTGGTAGATCTAATTCTTTTCGGTATTCTTGAATAGACCTTATTAATTCTCTTACTTTACCTTCTTGGATAAGATCTTCTGTTAGTAATGTGTCGAGTGTCACTGTATATTCGCTATTCGTGGCTGATGCAAAACCTTCTCTTGCGCTTTTTTCAACTAGAATATCTTGTGTGTCGACTTTAACAGTTTCTCCTGTTTCTTCAATTAATACATTAACGTACCCGCTCTCTATCACTCTTTTTGCATCTTCATTTGTTAATGTTTGAAGTGATTTATTGACTAAATTTGAAAGCTTTCCAAATTTCACTCCTGATTTTTTAAAATCCAATTTCATTTTTAAGATTGAAAACTCATTTTCGTTATTTACTTGTTGGAATTTTTTTACGTTTAATTCATCTAAAACAATATCTTTATATAAATCCCAATTGATCTCTCCATTGTTACTAACTAAAGTTAAACTAGCTAGTGGCTGTTTAATCTTTAATGAATTTGCATTTCGGATGCTTCTTCCAAGTTCCACAACTTTTAGAACTGCATCCATTTCCTTTTCAAGCTGAACGTCGATTAATGTTTCATCACAAACTGGAAAATCAGATAAATGGACGCTTTGTTCTGTTAAATTAAAATAAACATCTTCCGCTAGGAATGGGGTAAATGGTGCTAATAATTGACTTACTTTTGTTAATACTTCAAACAGTGTATAGTAAGCCGCTGCCTTCTCTTTATTCATCCCATTTGACCAGAATCGTTCTCTTGATCTTCTTACATACCAATTGCTTGCTTCATCTACTAATTTAGCGATGTCTCTTGCAGCATTTGTAAATTGATAATCCTCTAAATTTTTTGTTACATTTTTGATTGTGCTATGCAAACGTGAAATGATCCATTTATCCAATGTACTTGATTGATACTCATATTGTTTTTTTGCATTAAATCCATCTAAATTTGCATATAAACTGTAAAAACTATACACATTGTCGAATGTATCAATTAGTTTCGATTTCGCCTCTTGAACGACTCTTTCAGAAAAACGCTTCGGGTTCCAAGGCGCACTGTCTACTAATAAAGCCCATCGTAATGAATCAGCACCATATTTTTGAATTAATTCTACTGGATCTAGTGCATTACCTTTACTTTTAGACATTTTTTGTCCATTTTCATCTAATACATGGCCTAGAGATAATACTCGTTTATACGGAACTTTCCCGGTGAATAAAGTAGATACTGCAAGTAAACTATAGAACCAACCTCTCGTTTGATCAATCCCTTCAATGACAACATCAGCTGGGAATTGTTTTGTAAATTTCTCTTTATTTTCAAAAGGATAATGATACTGGGCAAATGGCATCGAACCGCTATCAAACCAGACATCAATTACTTCAGGTGTTCTTTTCATATTCCCTTTACAATTAGGACAGTTAAGAGTAACTTCATCAACAAAAGGTTTGTGCAGTTCAATTGAGTTGTCAATTTCTTCAATCGAATGGTTACATAATTCTTTAATACTTTTTGGTGCTAATTGATGATTACATGAATCACATTCCCAAACATTTAATGGGGTGCCCCAATATCTTTTTCGGCTAATATTCCAATCCACCATTTGTTCTAAAAAATTACCGAATCGACCGTATTTTATATGATCTGGATGCCATGTTACTTCTTCATTATTTTTAATAAACTGTTCCTTTAATGCGGTCGTTTTAATAAACCAACTTTCATTCGCATAATAGAGTAAAGGTGAATCACAACGCCAACAATGCGGATAGCTGTGCTCATATTTTTCCTTACTAAATAATAATTCGTTTTCGGCTAAATACCTCACTATATCTACATCACAGTTTTTAACAAAACGACCTTGAAAATTAGGTACTTCATCAGTATATTGGCCCTTTTCATTCACTACATTTACAAAAGATAACCCATTTTCTTGTACAACCTTATAGTCATCTTCACCATATGCAGGTGCGATATGAACAATTCCAGTACCACTACCTTCAGTTACAAAATCTGCTTTCACAACTTTATGTCCAACTTCAACTTTTACGAAATTAAATGGTGCTAAATAACTAATACCGATTAGATCTGCTCCGAGAAATTCAGATAAAATGACGTAATCACCTTTTAGTACCTTATCTAATAATGCTTTAGCAAGGATATATACTTCCTCACCTTTTTTAGCACGAACATATTCCATAGTTGGATTTACAGCTAACGCTACATTAGCAGGTAGTGTCCATGGAGTTGTCGTCCATCCAAGGAAATAAACATTTTCTTCATCTTGCAATTTAAACTTAACGGTTGCAGATAAATCCTTTACGTCTTTATATCCTTGCGCTACTTCATGTGAACTTAGTGATGTTTGACAGCTAGGGCAATAAGGCGAAACACGATGACCTTTAACAAGTAAACCTTTTTCATGAATTGTCCCTAGGATATTCCATACACTTTCGATATAAGAATTATCCAATGTTACATATGGATCATCCATATCCACCCAATAACCTAACTGCTCAGTAAAATCTCGCCATTGTTTCTCGTAAGTAAAAACACTTTCTTTACATTTCTCAAGAAAAGCTTTTACACCATAACGTTCAATTTCTGCCTTACCTGAAATGCCTAGCATCTTTTCAACGCCGAGTTCAACTGGTAAACCATGAGTATCCCATCCAGCTTTACGAACAACTTGGAAACCAGCCATAGTTTTATATCTAGCTACCACATCTTTTATAGTACGACCTAATGCGTGACCAACGTGTGGTAGTCCATTTGCAGTTGGGGGACCTTCATAAAATACAAATGATTGATTATGTTCTCTTTGTTCAACTGATTTAATAAAGGTATTTTCTTTGGACCAAATTTCACTAATCCTTTTTTCACGATTTTGAACAGATTCTTTCATGTTTTCTTTTTTCATATGATATCGCCTCTCTTATTTTTTTAAAGCACACAAAAAACCCGCCCCTATAATAAGGGACGGGTTTAACCGCGATACCACCCTAATTCTATTGAAAACAGTCCGTTCTTCAATAGCACTCAGTCACGTACAATCATACGCGTTCCTTTTAACGGTAGACACCCGTTCAAACCTACTTATGTTTTCAGTTTGACTTCTCGGAGAGGATCTTCATTTAAGTACTATTCACCGGATTTCAGCTTCCCCGGCTCTCTGTAGAACAGTAACGAAAATTACTTTTCTCGTCATTGAATTCATTTGTGTGCTTTAATTGTTATTTATTATATCCATCGACTGCTAAAAAGTCAAAGTTTTCTTAAATTAATAATTTAAATTCCTTACTCCAATGGTAACAGAAACTTCTAAATGACACAGTTAATGATCATTTTGATAGTAAAATATCAACAAGTATCCGCTAATAAGGAAAAAGTGCGGATATTATTTCTCTTCATTCTTCAATTCTAATTGTTCTATTTCTTTTCTAATTTTACAATTTTAAACTATACAATCTTTTGTTAAATCGTTAATACTTTCTCATAATTTTTTCAAAACTAATGGAGAATATTGTGTTAAACTGATTTTGGAGAAAATTAACGAAAAAAAGGGTGTGCCGAAATGATTAAAACGATGGCTGTTTACAAGGACGGAACCCATGCGTTTGATGTATCAATTGAAGAATTAAATTCCGAACTAATTGATTGGGTTTGGGTTGATTTTGAAAAACCAGAAAAAAAAGAAATTGACTTATTGCGAACTCAATTCCAATTCGATGAAATAGCAATTAAACATTGTGTAAGTTATATAGAAAGACCGAAAATGGATTATTACGATGGCTATCGTTTTATCATTCTACAATCATTGCAGGAGAATATGGAACAAGCTGAAATCGATCTCTTTTTGTCTCACAAGTACATCGTTTCATTTTGCTTTGAGAAGTCAAATGCGATACAAATTGTGTGGAACAAACTAAAAGGATTAAAAAGTACAAAAGGAATAAAACCAGAACGAATCCTGTATCACATTTGTGATGAAATTGTTGATAAATTCTTTCCAATCGTCCAAAAAATTGAAGATGACATCGAAGAGATTGATGAATTAGGATCAAATTCCGATCTAAGCATGATCGATGGAATTAAAACACAATTAAGCAAGTTATCAAAAGTAAGAAAAACAGTTAAACCAACGAAAGATTTAATTTATCGTATATTAAATTCAACCCACGTTGAAATTGACAAAGAAACGACAAAGAAATTACGAATCGTCTACGAACACTTAGTAAAATTATTAGATGACATTGAAGATAACAGGGAAATGGCAAATGACATCAGAGAAAGTTATATTTCAACAAACTCACACAAAATGAATAAAACGATGAAAATGTTAACATCAGTCTCGATTGTGTTCATGCCACTGACATTCATCGTCGGTGTATATGGAATGAATTTTGTTCACATCCCTGAGCTTCAGTTAAAATATGGTTACTATTACTGTTGGGTGATCATGCTACTCATCGTGATCGGATTAGTGATGTGGTTCAAGAAAAAAGATTGGTTTTAAAAAGAAAAACTAACTATTTCAAAATTGTTCTTTTTGCATGTAAGCCTTAAAAAAAGCTAGCCAACAAAAATAAGATGACCTCTGTTTGTAATAATCCCCTTATAGTA
>NZ_NUHI01000089.1:0-27758 GCF_002575105.1 Bacillus sp. AFS053548
GAGTAGAACGTCGCTTGGTTTATGATTATTCCGCAGTAGCTCAGTGGTAGAGCACTCGGCTGTTAACCGAGTGGTCGTAGGTTCGAACCCTACCTGCGGAGCCATTTTGGAGAGCTGTCCGAGTGGCCGAAGGAGCACGATTGGAAATCGTGTAGGCGGGTAACCCTGTCTCAAGGGTTCAAATCCCTTGCTCTCCGCCACATGTTTTCAGCACTATTATACTGGCCCGTTGGTCAAGCGGTTAAGACACCGCCCTTTCACGGCGGTAACACGGGTTCGAGTCCCGTACGGGTCACCATTTTATCCTGGAGGATTAGCTCAGCTGGGAGAGCACCTGCCTTACAAGCAGGGGGTCGGCGGTTCGAGCCCGTCATCCTCCACCATCTAATTAATAAAATATAGTTCATGGATCTATAAGAAATAGAATCCAAATTATCGCGGGGTGGAGCAGTCTGGTAGCTCGTCGGGCTCATAACCCGAAGGTCGCAGGTTCAAATCCTGTCCCCGCAACCAAATGGTCCCGTGGTGTAGCGGTTAACATGCCTGCCTGTCACGCAGGAGATCGCCGGTTCGATCCCGGTCGGGACCGCCATTTAAGATGGCTCGGTAGCTCAGTCGGTAGAGCAGAGGACTGAAAATCCTCGTGTCGGCGGTTCGATTCCGTCCCGAGCCACCATCTTAAAAATATAGTATATAATTATTAAGCCGACTTAGCTCAATTGGTAGAGCAACTGACTTGTAATCAGTAGGTTGGGGGTTCAAGTCCTCTAGTCGGCACTCTTTAACCGGAGGGGTAGCGAAGTGGCTAAACGCGGCGGACTGTAAATCCGCTCCCTGTGGGTTCGGCGGTTCGAATCCGTCCCCCTCCACCATTTTATAGGGGCATAGTTTAACGGTAGAATAGAGGTCTCCAAAACCTTTGGTGTGGGTTCGATTCCTACTGCCCCTGCCAAATAATACAATAATGGCGGTCGTGGCGAAGTGGTTAACGCATCGGATTGTGGTTCCGACACTCGTGGGTTCGATTCCCATCGGTCGCCCCATTTAAATTATTGTAACGTTTACTCGAGTGGGTAATATAATTTATAATAAATTGAATATAGTATATAAAGTTCTTAATTAATGGGCTATAGCCAAGCGGTAAGGCAACGGATTTTGATTCCGTCATGCCCTGGTTCGAATCCAGGTAGCCCAGCCATTTATGCGGAAGTAGTTCAGTGGTAGAATACAACCTTGCCAAGGTTGGGGTCGCGGGTTCGAACCCCGTCTTCCGCTCCAAATATGGCGGTATAGCCAAGTGGTAAGGCAGAGGTCTGCAAAACCTTTATCATCGGTTCAAATCCGGTTACCGCCTTTTAATTTAATTCTGCCGGGGTGGTGGAATGGCAGACACACAGGACTTAAAATCCTGCGGGGGTTGACCCCGTGCCGGTTCGAGTCCGGCCCTCGGTATCATTAAACCTCTTACTTTTGTAAGAGGTTTTTAATTACAGATTTGAATGGACAATTTGTCTTTTATATATTATAATTATTTTATAACTTTTTGGCGGTGTGGTGGAATGGCAGACACGCCTGACTCAAAATCAGGTATCTTCACGGATGTGCAGGTTCAAGTCCTGTCACCGCTATATTGAATTAAGGGAAGAGGATTTTGCAGAGATGCAGAATCCTTTTTTGTTAGATCCTAAAGGGTAAGCAAAAGAATAGGCTTTTTATAATCTTCATCTTCATCCAGCATTTAATAATTGTCTTCATTATGTATTAATAATCATCATAAAGAAAAGCAGCAACTATAACAATGGTCGCTGCCTTTTTTATGTGGCTATTCAGAAATGCTATTCGTTACATTTTTACATACTTACGTTTTTGCTTAGTACCAAGCCAATCAAATTGTTTTGG
The DNA here is from genome assembly GCF_002575105.1 of Bacillus sp. AFS053548. Classification (NCBI taxonomy): domain Bacteria; kingdom Bacillati; phylum Bacillota; class Bacilli; order Caryophanales; family Bacillaceae; genus Bacillus; species Bacillus sp. AFS053548. The sequence continues at coordinate 1,900 of NZ_NUHI01000089.1, forward strand.
TTTTCTTTTATTTGCTAAAGTAACTACTAAGCCTGTTGTTGCTATTAGTAGGCTTGCAGCAGCTACTTTGATAGTAAATTGTTTTGCATCTTTTAATTTCTCATTATTGTATCGATCAAGTTCCTTAAGTGTATCCTGTGTAAAATCAATTCTGTCGTTTGTTTCTTCAATCAAACTACAGACACCTTCGAAACTTTCGACCAAAGGATTTTTTTCTTCATTTACCAAAGGATCTGTCATAGTTACTCTCCTCCTATATTTAACCTATAAAGAAGAATTCTATGGGAAAATTCATTATACCTTCATTCAAATTTCTACAAATCTTTTATTATTTTCTGCTATTAGTTAATTAATTAAAGTTCTAATGATTATTGTTCTTTTTCTTACTCACATCATCCGTTATTTTTAACTTCTATAAATATTTTCTATACTCAATCACACTAGAACCCTTTCGACAAAAATTGATTTTATTCTTGAATTTATGACATATTTATGATAAATTTAATTACAAGCTCATTAAAAACCTACTAAATACATATTAAATTGTATTAGTAGTAGCACTTATAACTTGATAACAACGCAGTGTATTGATTCATTCGAAGAACGATACATTGCGTTTTTTTATATTAAAATGTCTATTATTAAAGCCTTTTATGAAATAATTAGATAAAGAAATAATTTTCTGACTAGAATAGAAAATATAATTTGTAAATTAACAGGCAGTTAGGTGATTCTTGTGAATATAAAAGAATTTCAAAAAGAATTGATATCATATAGTAAAGAAATTGGAATAGATAAGATTGGATTTACGACTGTTGATCCATTTTTAACATTAAAAAATCGCTTATATAGGCAGCAGGAATTAAATTATCAATCGGGTTTTGAGACAAAGGATATTGAGCGAAGAGTAGATGCAACAAAAATTATGACAGAAGCTAATTCAATTATTGCAATTGCTCTAGCATATCCATCTAAATTAAAAAATCCTCCTAAAAGTAAAAAAGGATCTACAAGAGGAATTTTTTGTAGGGCCTCATGGGGTGAAGATTACCATGTAGTTGTAAAAAAGAAATTACTTCAGCTTGAGTCATTTATATTATTACATTATCCAAGTGCAAAGGTTCAGTCGATGGTCGATACTGGTGAGCTAGTAGATCGAGCTGTGGCCGAGCGAGCTGGTATAGGTTGGAGTGCTAAGAATTGTTCAATTATTACGCCAGAATTCGGTTCTTATGTGTATTTAGGGGAAATGATTACATCATTACCTTTTGAACCAGATTCTCCTATTGAAGAACAGTGTGGAGAGTGTACAAAATGCCTGGATGTTTGTCCAACAAGTGCAATTGTTTCTCCAGGTCAATTAAATGCTAAAAATTGTATTGCTTTTTTAACCCAATCAAAAGAGATGATTCCTGTTGAGTTTCGAAAAGAGCTGGGAAATCGTATATATGGATGCGATACATGTCAGACAGTTTGTCCTAAAAATAAAGGAATTAATTTTACTCATCATACTGAGATGGAACCTGATCCGGAAACTGTAAAACCTTTATTACGCTCTGTATTAAAGGTAAGTAACAGAGAGTTTAAAAGTCAGTTTGGCCAAATGTCTGGGTCATGGAGAGGAAAGAACCCTATTCAGCGAAATGCCATCATTGCTTTAGCACATTTTAAAGATGAATCGGCATTAGATGATTTAAAGGAATTAGCGAAAAAAGATGCAAGACCAGTAATTAGAGGTACAGCTATTTGGGCTATTTTTGAGATTGAAGGAAAGAACAGTACACCATTTATTGAAAGTTGTTTGCAAAAAGAGCAAGACGAGATTGTATTAAATGAAATTAAAGCTGTTCTTTCAAAGTAAACAATATTGAGTGGTATAATCTCTTATTTTTCAACATCGTATAGAATAAGAATATATGTTGAAAAGGGGGATTATCTTGTTTAATCGTGAACTTTTAGAGAGTTATTTAAAAGAACGATTACAACTTTACTTTGGTGAAGGGCATCGAAGTCATCCTATTCAAGAAAAAGAATATCAGGCAATCAGGCGTAAAGTTGAATTATATAATAAGCGTAATGTTTCATTAGTGAAAGTATATGGAAATCTTGATGTAAACAATATTTGGACTGAACAGGCCGTAACGTATATAAATTATACATTCCATACGCGATATTTTTTAAAGCAAAACGATTTATATTTTGAAGAGGATCAACATGAAAGACAGATCGCGATTGAAAATGATGAAATCTTATATGACATAGCTTTCCCGATTGATAATCAAGTTGAAAATTTTGAACTCGAAGAAGAAGGTTCAGATGAAAATGAATCCTTAGATCGAAATAACAGATATAACCGATTTAATGCTGTTAAATATGCTGAAACCTGGTGGGATGGCCATAATAAAGAATATCCATTGTATGCAAATGATTGTACTAATTTTATATCTCAATGTTTAAGGGCTGGAGGCATTCGTATGGTTGGAATGCCAAAACCAGGGACAGGGTGGTGGTATAAAAATCATTCTAATAGTAGTTATAGCTGGAGAGTTGCTCATGCATTAAGAAGATTTTTACCTGCGCCTAAAACTGGAATTAAAGCAGAAGAGGTGCCTTCTCCAAAAGATCTTACATTGGGGGATATTATCGTATATGATTTTGAAGGTGATGGAGTATGGAATCATTGTACAATCGTTGTTGCTAAGGATGAAAACGGTGAACCTTTAGTGAATGCACATACTGTAAATAGCCGTAAAAGATATTGGTCATACTTTGATTCTTCTGCTTTTACGGAGAATATTAAGTATAAGTTTTTTCACTTCGTTGATGACTTTTCTAACCCTCCAATGGAATAATACCTTATTAATTACGAATTTGGTATAATATAAAGCATTGAAACAATATAGAGGTGAAAAAGATGGGAATACACGTTGTATTATATCAACCACAAATTCCAGCAAATACAGGAAATATTGCACGTACTTGTGCAGGAACAGATACAAGTTTGCATTTAATCCGTCCGTTAGGTTTTTCAACTGATGATAAAATGTTAAAAAGAGCTGGTCTTGATTATTGGGAGCATGTAGATATACATTATCATGATTCTTTGGACGATTTATTTGATCAATATAAAGACGGGAAATTTTACTTTATAACTAAATTTGGGGAAAAAACATATTCAAACTTTGACTATACAAATTTAGATGAAGAGATTTTCTTTGTATTTGGTAGAGAAACAACAGGGCTTCCGAAAGAGTTAATTGAAAAAAACATGGAAACTTGCTTACGTATACCAATGACAGATCATATTAGATCTCTAAATTTATCAAATACAGCTGCAATTTTAATTTACGAAGCTTTACGTCAGCAAGATTTCCGTGAGTTGTTGAAGGTAAAGGATTATTCTAAGTAATAAAAGTCACCATATAAATGGTGATTTTTTTTATTAAATTAAGATTTTATTTAAGAGTAAACAAATAAAAAAGATGCTTCCATTAGAACGGTCTAAATAAAATTAAGACCCGCGTTTAGAAGCATCTTTTAAAAAATATTATCTGTTTTTCAGTCCAGGTTTGTCATTATAGCCGCCTGTGAAAATTGCTGCTAAGAATGATGCTGTAACTAATAAAATTAATACTAGTCTCATCAGTATGTATCCTCCCAATTGAAAAATTCCCAACACCCTAAACCTTATTATACAGAAAAAACATAGAAATATGAAAGTAAATTTATGAGAATTGGATTTCGATAAAATATATTTTCCTACTCAAAGATATAGCATGAGTACGGACATCCTTGCATATCCTTTAATAATCTCTCTTACAGATGAGAAGAAGGAGGTACTTGTCCATGGATATTTTAAAGAAACTTGAGCAGCACCGGGACATGGAACAAAGATTGAAATGGGAAGGCACTTTTGCTGAGTATCTTGAAATGCTAAAAGAGGAGCCCTTGGTTGCACAAACTGCACATTCTAGAATTTATAATATGATTAAAGACGCAGGTATTGAAGAAGTGAATGGTAAAAAAGCCTACAGTTTCTTTAATAACAACCTATATGGATTAGAAGAAGCGCTAGAGAGACTCGTGGAAGAATATTTCCATCCTGCTGCCAAGAGATTAGATGTTAAAAAACGTATTTTATTGTTAATGGGCCCTGTAAGTGGTGGTAAATCTACACTAGTAACGATGTTAAAAAGAGGCTTAGAAAATTATTCAAGGTCTGATCAAGGAGCAATCTACGCTATTAAAGGTTGCCCAATGCATGAAGATCCATTGCATTTAATTCCTAACCATTTAAGAGATGATTTTTTCAATGAATATGGAGTTCGAATTGAAGGAAATCTTTCACCTTTAAACTTAATGAGACTTGAACAAGAGTTTGGTGGAAGAATAGAAGATGTTATGGTAGAAAGAGTATTTTTATCAGAGGATCGTCGAGTTGGTATTGGTACTTTTAGCCCGTCTGATCCAAAATCTCAAGATATTGCAGATTTAACAGGAAGTATTGATTTTTCAACAATTGCTCAATTTGGATCAGAGTCAGATCCGCGTGCCTACCGGTTTGATGGTGAGTTGAATAAAGCAAACCGTGGAATGATGGAATTCCAAGAGATGTTAAAATGTGATGAAAAGTTTTTATGGCACTTATTATCCCTGACACAGGAAGGAAACTTTAAGGCAGGGCGTTTTGCATTGATTTCTGCGGATGAATTAATCATCGCTCATACGAATGAAACAGAGTACAGATCCTTTATTAATAATAAGAAGAATGAAGCACTTCATTCTCGAATAATCGTAATGCCAATTCCGTATAACTTAAGAGTAAGTGAAGAAGAGAGAATTTATCAAAAAATGATCTCTGAAAGTGATGTTTCAAATGTTCATATTGCTCCACATACTTTACGTGTTGCAGCAATGTTTACAATTCTTACTCGTTTAAAAGAACCAAAACGAGGAGATATTGATTTAGTTAAGAAGATGCGTCTATATGATGGTGAAATGGTAGAAGGCTATAACACTGTTGATTTAGAGGAGTTGAAGAAAGAATATTTAGATGAAGGTATGCATGGTATCGATCCGCGTTATGTCATTAACCGTATTTCATCTACAATTATTCGAAAAGAGATTCCTTCAATTAATGCTTTGGATGTATTACGCTCATTAAAAGATGGTTTAGATCAACATCCATCTATTTCTAATGAAGATCGTGAGCGTTATATGAATTTTATCTCAATCGCAAGAAAAGAATATGATGATATAGCAAAACAAGAAGTTCAAAAAGCTTTTGTATATTCATATGAAGAGTCTGCAAAAACACTTATGGATAATTATCTTGATAATGTAGAAGCATATTGCAATAAGAATAAGCTTCGTGATCCTTTAACAGGTGAAGAGATGAATCCAGATGAGAAGTTGATGCGTTCGATTGAAGAACAAATTGGTATCTCTGAGAATGCAAAGAAAGCATTCCGTGAAGAAATACTAATCAGAATCTCGGCATATGCAAGGAAAGGTAAACGTTTTGATTACAATTCACATGAAAGATTAAAAGAAGCAATCCAAAAGAAACTTTTTTCGGATCTGAAGGATGTTGTTAAGATTACGACGTCCACAAAAACTCCTGACGAGCGTCAATTAAAGAAAATCAATGACGTTGTCAGCAGATTAGTTGATGAATATGGTTATAACCCAACATCAGCAAATGAATTATTACGCTACGTAGGCTCATTACTTAACCGATAAATTGTTTAAGCGGCTATCTATTAGATAGCCGTTTTCTTTTGCAATTAATAACGTTTATCCTATAATGATGATAATGATTAAAAAGAAAGGTGAGATAGTGTAGATGAAAAGAATTCAAATAGCTGAAAATCTTGAGTTTTCACAAATTATTCATGGGTTATGGCGTTTATCTGAATGGAAAATGACATCAGAACAATTAGTCACTTTTATAGAAGAATGTATTGATTTAGGAATTACAACCTTTGATCATGCCGATATTTATGGAGGCTATACTTGTGAAGAAATTTTTGGAAAAGCTTTAGCACTAAAACCGGAGCTTCGTGAAAAAATTCAAATCGTTACAAAATGTGGAATAAAGTTAAAGTCATCAAAGTTTCCTGAACTTAAAATGAATCATTATGATACTAGTAAAGAGCATATCCTTATGAGTGTTAATAATTCTCTGGAAAATCTACAAACAGATTATATCGATTTACTTTTAATACATAGACCAAATCCTTTTATGAATCCAAAGGAAATCGCAGAGGCGTTTAATCAACTTCATTCAGAAGGAAAAGTGCGCCACTTTGGGGTTTCAAACTTTTTACCATCTCAATTAAACGCATTACAAGTATATCTAAACATGCCTTTAGTAACAAATCAAATTGAAGTTTCTCCAATGCAATTAGAGCATTTTGAAATGGGAACAATTGATTTATTACTTGAAAAAGATATTGCTCCAATGATTTGGTCCCCATTAGCTGGCGGACAAATTTTTACTAGTCAGTCTGAAACAGCGGTACGAGTTCGAGCAATGCTTGAAGAGGTTTCTAGTGAAATTGGCGCAAATTCAATCGACGAAGTAATGTACGCATGGTTATTAGCTCATCCTGCTAAAATGATGCCAATCGTAGGGTCTGGTAAAATTGAACGTGTTAAAACAGCAGTTGAGTCTACAAATTTAAGTATGTCGACGGAACAATGGCTACGAATTTACGTAGCTGGAATGGGGCATAATTTACCTTAAATAAAAAAGTGGAAAACTTTTTACTAGTTTTCCACTTTTTTTGTTCTTTTTTAAGTATTGTTACATATAGTTAAAGGCAAAAGTTTATTGGAATTTTTATATAAATATATTTATTTTTAAGGACTCGTCCTATTTTCTGAAAAAATGGGTGTAAAATTTAGAAGAAACATTGTCAATTATTGTGTCCTTCTGCATATGATAGAGTAATCCATAAAAAAGGGTAGAAAATCACCTACCGAAATAGTTTATGCAATTGTGTATTACTGTGTGACGATTTTTTTATTTTTACAAATAAATCAAAACAAGTAAGGGAGGGAAAGAAAATGAGTAATGAAAATAATGAACATGATCAAAAGCATAATTTTACCATTTCACAGGAAGACTGGACCCTCCATCGTAAAGGACACGATGACCAACAGCGCCACCAAGAGAAGGTACAAGAGGCGATTAAAAAGAATTTAGCAGATTTGATCACAGAAGAAAGCATCATCATGTCAAACGGGCGCGATGTAGTAAAAATCCCAATTCGGTCACTAGATGAGTATAAGATTAGATACAACTACGATAAAAATAAACACGTTGGTCAGGGTACTGGAGACAGTAAAGTTGGCGATGTAGTGGCAAGAGATGGTTCACAAGGAGGCCAGCCACAAAAAGGTGCTGGTAAAGGGCAAGGCGCAGGCAAAGAATCAGGTGAAGATTATTATGAGGCAGAGGTTTCACTAATGGAATTAGAGGAAGCTCTTTTTAGTCAGTTAGAATTACCTGATCTAAAAAGAAAAGAACAAGATTTAAATACTGTAGAAAACATTGAATTTAATGACGTTAGAAAAACTGGGTTAATGGGCAACATTGATAAAAAACGTACGATGATGTCAGCGTTTAAACGTAACGCCATGAGTGGTACGCCATCATTCTATCCGATATCTCCAGAAGATTTAAAGTTCCGTACATGGAATGAAATTAGAAAACCGGAATCTAAAGCCGTCGTACTCGCAATGATGGATACGAGCGGAAGTATGGGCTTATGGGAAAAGTATATGGCACGAAGCTTCTTCTTTTGGATGACCAGATTTTTAAGAACAAAATATGAATCAGTTGATATCGAGTTTATTGCACACCATACAGAAGCAAAAGTAGTTACAGAAGAAGAGTTCTTCACAAAAGGAGAAAGCGGAGGAACGATCTGTTCATCTGCTTATCGCAAAGCTTTAGAAGTAATTGATTACAAATATTCTCCTGAAAGATATAATATCTATCCATTCCACTTCTCTGATGGAGATAATTTAACATCTGATAATGCTCGCTGCGTAAAATTAGTTCAAGAATTAATGAAAGTGAGCAATATGTTCGGATACGGAGAAGTAAACCAATACAATCGACACTCTACTCTAATGTCCGCATATAAAAACATTAACGATGAAAAATTCCGCTACTACATCCTAAAACAAAAATCAGATGTATTCCATTCAATGAAGAGCTTTTTCAAGCAGGAGTATGAGAAGGCAGCGAAATAATCGCTGGAAGATAGAACTAAATAAAGTACTAATAGAATAGCAAGTGAAACCAGAAGAGCCCGGTAGAGGGTTTTTCTGGTTTTTTGTTGTAAATAGTTAGAGGTTTAATCAATAGTGAAGACAGCGTTTTTATTCGCCATAATGGTAGTTTAGTTCAATAAGATTTGGAAATGATTAATGATAAATTGACAGTTTAAAGCAAATAAAAATATTAGGATGTCTTCAAAAATATGAAAACTTCAGCTAATCATGGAATAATATTAACTGGTATATCACCCTTAATATCGTGGGATTTTTTAAATTTATTTAATACTTCAGATTTTTTGTTTTTGTAAAATAATTTCTTTTTTGTGTTATAATTTTAGAGTGTGATTGTAATATATGCATCTTAGAATTTCTAAAAGGAGCAAAATTTTTAAAATGAAATGGTTAATTGTATTTGGACCAGTAATAGAAATAGCATTATATGCAATAGTTTCTAAGTTTTGGGTAAGTGATTTTAAAGAAATAAAACCAATAATTATTTTACAAATAGTACTTTACACTTTTCTTATTACACCATTATTACTTTGGGGATATATGTTAAAGCACTAATAAATATAATTTTATAATGAAGTAAGCATTCCAACGAAAATTCGGGAAGAATGCTTTTTTTTATCCTTATTTTTCTTGGCCTATAGGATTGTTATGCAACTAATGCTAGCGTTAGTTGCATAAGCAATTTTACAAATACCAAAGCAACTTATTTTTCATTTTCTTACCATTCTTATTCATCTTTTTTACAACTTCCCATTCCTTATTTTGCTTAATCACTTCATAAAGTGTATTTGTTCCATCTGATTTCTTAAAAAGGATATATGCTTTATTCCCATTTATAAAAGTAACAGGAGAAATTACGTTTTTATAAGGTGGATGGATCTCTGGATTTAAAATGTTATTAACAATCTCCAAAGTAATATTGGCAAGAGATTTGTATTCCTTTTCTTTTTCTGCTTTATATTGAAGCTGCGAATAATTATATTCTGAATATAGCTTTAAATTTAAATTAAACGATTGCTTTATATCTGAAATAGTCTCACTATAAAACTGTTTAAATTTCCTTTCCTCTTGATCGTCTTCATGAACATAACTAATCTTCTTAATTCCCATTGGGCTTATATCAAAAATGATTGTCTCCTTTCCATAAGGAGGATTGTGAGCATGTTCAAAAGTATTCACTTGGACTTTTGCTGTAAAGCTATAGCTTCCTTCGCGATCCCTCTTAATATTTAATATTTTCGCATCATACAAACCATACGCTTTATGATATCCATAATAATCTTCTACACCTTTTGAAATATAAGGATCGAGTGTAGTCAGCAATGTATCATGTAGTAATTTATTATTTATTTCATTTTGATTTGCTTTAATTACATAAGGTTGAATAAGAAAAATAAACGTGCTAATTGAGATTAATATACAAAATTTTATCTTCATATAAACCTGCCTAATGTATTTTAGGTTTATATTTACCCATGCAAAAAAAACGATACTTTGGTCCTGACAATTTATTCTCCCAATTACCACAATAACAAGTTTCCGCTAATACATCCTTAACCACAAATCAGATGCTTTCCATTCAATGAAGAGCTTCTTTAAGTAGGAGCATGAGAAGGCAGCGAAATAATAGCCTAACAATTGGATTTAAAGACATAAGAATAAAATAGTAAGTGTAAAACAAAAAAAGCCCCATTTCTGTTTTTTTGTCATAAAGTTTTAGTGTTTAATCAATAGTGAAGACAGGGTTCTTATTCAACATAAAGTAAAAATAGACCTCCTTTTTACATTTAGCATTATATTTGTTCAGTTGTGAAAGTGGATTTTGCTACTTTTTCTGGCATTGTTAAGAAAATAACTGCGATGACGATACAAATACCACCTAGTAATTGGTATACTCCGAAAGATTCCTTTAGCCAAGTAATAGAAACAATTGTTGCTACAAGTGGTTCAATACTAGATAAAATACTAGTCTCTGTTGCTGATAAATATTTTAGGCTACCGATGTAGAGAAGAAAAGAAAGTGTACCTATTATAATAATTAAAATTAGTATAGAGAATGTTGACAACGTAAAGGTTTGTGAGTATTGTTTCCATTCAAAAGAATGATTGCAAATATATAATGCAATACCTCCGATTAGCATACCCCAGCCAATAATAAGAGTCGTCCCCCATCGTTGAATAAGTGAAGCAGGGTGAAGTGTATAGAATGTAAAACCAATAGCAGTTAACAGTCCGAATAAAATAGTTTCCTTAGACATGACAATATTATGGGCTGATCCATTTGTAATAATAAAGTATGTGCCGATCAGTGCAGAGAAAATTGCTAGCACTTGCATAGTAGAAGGAAGTTTTTTATGCTGTATTGCAACATAAATAGTAATCAGAACTGGCCCTAAAAATTGGAATAGAGTAGCGGTCACAGCGTTGCTAATATGCACAGTTTCAATAAAAGCATATTGTGCGCCAAGCATCCCGAGAATAGAGAAAATAATAAGGTGTAATAGATGAACTGGTTGTTGCCAAATACGAAATATATTTTGTTTTTTTGTAAGTAAGAAACATAAAATAAAGACCCCAGCAAGTAAGAGGCGAATTACTAAATAGTCGATAGATGATATTTTCGTACGTTGAAAAAACCACTGAATTAATGGACCTGATAACCCCCATAAAGTAGCTCCTGTAAGAATCATAAATAGTCCAAGACGTCTGTTGTTTTGCATGATCATGATGCTCCTTTCAAAAATTGATTTTATTCGATTTACATGATAAAAAGAATTATATAAAACCTCTGGTACTATATAAAGTATCAATAATTCGTTTTATGAAGGGGTCAGATTTTATGTTAGAGTTAACACCAAATTTGAATATTGAGTCAAAAGTGCCGTTGTATGTACAGTTATATGGGTATATAAAAGAAGAAATAAGAAGTGGAAAAATCCCTCCTATGACGAAGCTACCAGCAAAAAGAAAGTTAGCAATGTATTTAGAAGTGAGTAAAAATACAGTTGAATCGGCATATGAACAACTTCTGGCAGAAGGGTATATTGAATCAGTTTCACGTAAGGGGTATTTTGTATGTGAAATTGAGCAAATGATGCTTATAGAGAAAAAAAGAGAATTCGTTAAGGAAGTATTATACGGAGAACAGATATATAAATATGATTTTACACAAACGGGTGTAGATCCAAAGACATTTCCATTCGCTGTCTATCGGAAAATTTCAAATGAAGTATGGCAACAAGAAAATAAGGACCTTCTATTTCTTGGTCATCCTCAAGGCGAATCCAACTTGCGTGAAGAGATTGCGAAATATTTATATGAATCAAGAGGTGTTAGATGTTCAGCGAGTCAAATTGTAATAGGAGCCGGAACCCAATTTTTAATAAGAATCTTGTTTCAATTACTAAGGGGAAAGCATTTTGCAGTTGAAAATCCAGGGTATCATCGAAAGTTGGTTGTTTTTGAGAAGGGAGAAGATAATGTTCAAATGATCCCACTTGATGAGGATGGGATTTCTATTGCAGCTTTAGAAGCTAGCAAAGCGAAAGTTATTTTCGTTACACCGTCTCACCAATTTCCTTGTGGAATGATTATGCCAATTAAAAGAAGAGGACAACTCTTACAATGGGCACAAGAGGAGTATGGACGTTATATTATTGAAGATGATTATGATAGTGAATTTCGTTATTCTGGAAAACCGATTCCAGCATTGCAGGGACTTGACATAGAGGGAAACGTAATTTACATGGGAACATTTTCAAAAGCTTTACTCCCATCATTACGAATGAGTTATATGGTGTTGCCAAAACAGCTGATTAAATTGTATCATTCACAATATTTATTTTACACACAAAGTGTCTCGAGAATTGATCAAGAAATCATTAGAAGATTTTTAAACGAAGGACATTGGGAAAAACATATTCATAAAATGCGAGTTGTATACAGAAAAAAGAGAGATGTACTTGTTTCGGCTATAGTAAAGTACTTTTCTAATAAAGTGGAAGTGATAGGAGAAGATTCTGGCTTACATATTTTATTAAAGGTTCACAATGGAATGTTAGAAGAAGAGTTAATAAAAAGGGCGGCTGAAAATAGTATTAAAGTATATCCAGTTTCAATGTATTATAGCGAAGGGAATAATCCAAAAAATACAGTTTTACTTGGATTTGCTATTTTATCAGAGGCTGAGATTGAAGAGGCTATTCGATTGCTATATAAATCATGGTTCAAAATATAACATGATAGTTTAATAAATAATGCTCAAGGAGTAAAGAAGGCAGCGACATAATTGTTGGGCAATAGAATAAAATGAATTACGAATTGAATAAAAAAACAGAAAAGCCCTTTATAAGGTTTTTCTGTTTTTTTATCAAGAATCATTCTTTCCAAAATTGTTGCAGTAGAATAACAATCATGGTACCTACGAGTAAGCCATTACTTAAAATATATTTAAAGGTAGCTGGTATTCCACTAAATGCACTTTCTGGAAGAAACATTATTCCTAAACTAATTAATAATGAAATTCCTAATATTGTTAATCGACGTTGATTTAATTCTTAACGTAAAATCGATTGAAATGAAATTCCGATCATTTGGACAAAAGTTGCTAAAAGTGCGGCATTTGCAATAGGACCTGGTATATGAACGGGACCATAGATCGAAATGAAGTACGAATTGAACCAAGCAAAACCAAAAAAAGCCCGATATAGGGCTTTTCTGGTTTCGTAATGTAAATAAATGATTGCTAGACTTTACTTGTTTAAATAGTTCATAAAATAATCCCACTTGTATACATAATTACTTTTGTATTGACCTCAAAGGGAACTTTTGAATAGTCCTTTTCCCAATTTATCTTCTTCCATGTATCCGGATGATAAGCCATTATATATCTACCAATCCCTAATGCATCACAATTTGTTTCTTGAAGAATGCTAATTACATCTTTTAGCTCCTTTTCGATGTTTTTAGCAATTTTGTTTTCTACTTCCATTTTCTTTATATTACTAGCTAGATCTTCGCCAGTATACTCAGTTAAATCAATCTTTATTTTAAAATCAATTTTTACTTTAGGTCGGTTTCCATTTTTGATTTGTAGGTTTCTTTTTATACTTTTTACTTTAAAAGAAACAATCTCATTATTGCTCCCCAATGGTTCCGTCAAACTCATCGTATTACTTTTTTTGTCTTTCAGTAATAACAATAATTTTGACTGTTTATTATTTAGGATTTTTCCGGTAAATCGATTGTTTTCTAAAAGTGCGACACCTTGAATTTTAATTGTTTCATCGTCTATTTTTTCTAAATAAGGTAGGACTAAATCAGTACCTGGATCATCCATTTTTTTGTAAACAGTTTCTTGCGTCTCTTTTGGGATAACAGAAATATTTTCAGCGGCCTCAAGCATTTCTGAAAGTGATTCACTAATAAAAATATCTTTATATGTTTTCATTTCAATGATGCTAGAAGCCTGTCCTTTTACAATTGCAACTCTTGAAGTTAGCGTGCTTCGAATAAATCGGAAATAATTATCAAAATAAGGATACAAATTATTTTTTGCAAGATCTTCGCCTAAAAGCATAACTAGTAGTTTGTTAGATGAAAAATTACCAGGTATTTGATAATCAATATTGTTACGTATATCTCTTATAGATATGCCCTCTCCACTGACCTTGTAATTGGTATTCTCAGTTTGGTCACCTTTTGAAACACTAGTTCTAATGCTTACTTTACCTTTAATTTTTCCTTTTGGAAGTTCGTCAAAAGCAACACCAAGTACTAGTGCAGAATCTTTTAATGAGTGTTGGTCCCAGCACCCTGTTAAAAGGAAGATTAATAAAAAAGGAATGTAATGATATTTTTTCATGACAATTTAACTTCCTTACTTTTAATCTTAAATAGAAGGGAGATGAATAATACAAACGTCGGAATCGCAAGTATAAAAATAAAACTTGAAAAAGATAAAATTTTAAGTAAAGTTTCATAAAAACCTTTTGCAGTAGGTATAAAATTGCCAATTAAAAAGATTACTATACAAACTGTAAGCAAGGATGAAGTATGATTTCGATTTTTTCCTAATAAGTTTGAAATACCAACATTAGCTAAGCTTAAATATGACACATAAGAAGAGGCAATAATGATAAACCAGACTGATAGAAATAGTAAATCTAGTCGTTCTAATTCTTTGAAAAAGGTTAATGTTTTAAACAAATAGATTGTTGGTTCTGGGATTGACTTCATCTCCTTATCACTAAAGAATGCAAAACATAAAATCACAGTGAAAAGATTAATGATCGTAATAAACAATATAGAAAAAATGGTACTTTTTATTTTTTTACTATGAGGTTCTTTTACAAATGGGTAGAGCACTAAAAGGCATTCAAAGCCATGTAAGAAATAATAAGAAAGATAACTACCTTTTAAAATATGAGAAAAATTAACGTGAGCAATTGGTAATAAAAATTTCCACTCCACCCGTTGAAATGCTTCTATACTAAAAAAGAAAATGACTAAAAACGCCCAAAAAGATAACTGGAAAAAACGGGCTTGTGTTCGAATTGTTTCTTTCCCTAAGTAAATTCCAATGATCAATAGGAGGAGCAAGATACCCCAAGTTGGCGAGTTTGGAAAAACCCATTTACTAAAAACAAATAGATAAAATTGATTAATTAAATAAGCTGTAAATAAAAAATACAAAATATAACTAATCTTTACTATTCCGCCAATCCACTTACCAAAAAAAAACGTACAAATTTCAAATATAGTTAAATTCGGAAATCGCTTAAGTAAAAATGAGTATAGAAATACAGTACTAATTGAAAATAAACAAGAAAATAAGATTGAAATCCATCCATCATGAGCACTTTCTTTATATAAATAATTTGGTAGTGTAAATATTCCTACATTCATTTGTACGATAACCAGATAAAAAAATAATTGAAAGGATGAAATGGTCTCGTTTTTCTTAATTTTCATTTTTTCCATCCCTTCATTCCTTTAGATTGAATAGTATCTATAGGCTGTGCATTTGTCGGTCGTGTTTTCATTTTCCAACTTGGCATTCTAATTAATGCATCTTTTAGATCTTTTACTCGAATTGGTGCAAGGGGTGAAAAGTATGGAGTACCGAACGACTCGAGCTTTACCATATGAATAAAAATAAGCATCAAACCGAATATAATACCTACAAATCCATAGATTGATGCCAAAATAATCATTGGAAAACTTAATAGTCGAAGTGAAAAGCTCATTTCTTGTGTAGGGATAACAAATGAAGCAACTGCTGTAATTGCGAGTACTACTGTCATTGTATTAGAAACTAAATTAGCCTCTACAATAGCTGTCCCGATAACGAGCCCTCCAACAATGCCAATCGTTTGAGCAATTGGACTTGGCAGTCGAATGGATGCTTCTCTTAATAATTCCAATATTAATTGCATTATGATCGCTTCGACAAATGGAGAAAATGGTACAAATTCAATACTGTTTTGAATAGTGGTAACTAATTCATATGGGAGAATTTCATAGCCAAATGAAACAATTGATATGTATACTGCAGGTAAAGTTATACAAAGAAAAAAACAAAATAGTCTAACGAGTTTTAGAAAAGTCCCAATTAAAACTCTACCATTATAGTCATCGGGAGTTTGGAAAAACATAAAAAAAGAAGCTGGCATAATTGAAACCGTAGGGCTTCCTTCAACAATTACGCAAATTTTACCGTCAAATAAATTAGAAATAACTCGGTCAGGGCGCTCCGTTTCTAGTATTTGTGGAAAGGGTGATAGAGAACTATCCTCAATAAAATCTTCTAACTTACCGGTTGTTAAATTATTTTCTAGTTGAATTGAATTAATACGGACTTTAACATCTTCTAGAATATCTTTATTTACGATATTATCTAAATATAAAATGCCAACATTTGTACCAGGCTCTCCAATTTTTAAAACTTCTATTTTAAAATCAGAGCTTCTAATTCTACTTCTTAGAAAATTTATATTTTTATTAAGACTCTCAACAAAACCGTCATGGGCACCTGAAACAACTTTTTCATTTGTTGGCTCACTTGTCGATCTCACTTCGAATAAAACAGTATCTATGATAAAGGCTTCGTTTGAACCATCAACTAACAATATCGTATTTCCATCCGTAAGAGCCTCTTGTATTTCGTTCAAACAATTAGTTGTCGAAATAGTTGAAACAGGTAGATCGGTCATGATATTACCTTGTTTGATATTCAAAAGTACTTTAATTATTTTCTCATTTATAATATCTTTATTCGAGATTGTATCAATAAAAGCAATACTTAGTGGTCTATCATTGAAAGTAATCTTTCTTGTTTTAAAATCAAAAACATTTGAAAACTTATCTTTTAATTTTTCTAAATTACTAGTAATATCTTTAGAAATTGTAATTTTTGGCTGTGTTTTCAATAATATTCCACCTCCTGTTGGATATTATTTGTAAAATTGATAAACATATTCATTGATCGATTTATGTAATTACAACTTAAATGAACTATGATAAATAAAGAAAAACCATGAACAAATAACAGTTCATGGTTTTTCGCCTATTAGTTTACACCTACAGAAGTATATGCATCCATAACAGCTTGGGTTTCTGCTGAAGGTATACCATTCTTATCTGGATATAAGTCGCGAGCAGACTGAATTGCAGCTTCTCTCATTTCTTTAAATCCAGAAGAAGGAGTTAGATAAAGAGTTATTGCACGGTAGTAAATTTTTTCTGCTTTCGTTCTACCCATTCCTTTAATTGTAATACCATTATTTGAGCCACCTTGTGTTAATAGGTAAGCAGCTTTATTATTGATACCGCTGTTAATGTGTACTCCTCCATTATCATCAGTTCCTAAATAGCGATCCTGGTATGTATCAGGGTAGTGACCTGATGCCATATAGCTTGTAGCTTTTGAAGCTGGATTGCTCATTGAACGAAGTCCACCATCACCAGGAATGTTCGGAGTTGTGATATCTTCTCCAAGTTCCCATTCAGTTACTCCTGTACTGGACATTTGAGCAAAATTTCCCATTATATCTGCTAGGGATTCATTAATAGCTCCCGATTCATTCTTATAAATTAAGTCAGCAGAGTGCTCAATAACACCATGAGTCATTTCATGTCCAGCTACATCTAGACCACCAGCTAAAGAACTAAATTTAATACCGTCGCCATCACCATATAACATTTGTTTTCCATTCCAAGCAGCGTTATTCCATTTTACTCCAATATGAACCGTATTAATTAATGTCATTCCATGATCATCCAAACTATTACGCTTATGAATATTTTGATAGTATTTATTTACTTTATCTGAGTTGTAAATTGCAGAAATAGCTGCAGGATTTGTGAAAGTATTAGTTGGACTTTTTGTTGATATTTCATAGCCTGTGAATCCAAAGATACTACCAAGTTGGTAAACAAATTCTTCCATGCGGCGAGCATCGTATGTTGCAATTGGTACAACTTTAGAACCATAAACCGAAGTCGAATATAAATAGCTAGTTCCGGTTGACAAATCCTTACCAGTAGTGAAAGATTGCATGTCTCCATGTAAGTCTAACCCTCTTGCAGTTACCGGAGTAAGAGTTGTTGCATCAACTTCATCTAGTGCATCGAACTGATCAATTACTTCTCCACTAATTGCATCTACAAAGTAGTGGAAGTATCCTGGTGCTGGTACTGAAGTAGAAGCTTTTACTAAATAAGCTAAATGATATTTTCCTTCATAAGGGTAAATCATTAATTGAGAATCAATTCCATCATAATTTTTAACTTCACCAATTTGTGATTGAATTTCTTCTTTAACTATCGAAATTGCATCATCTTCTGAAATAGATGCTTCAGTTGGAATAAGAGTTCGAGATAGATTTTGAGTTACTTTGCCAATAGAGGCATACACATTATTATTTGCATCTAAAGCAACAGTTTGCCCAGAACCAAAAATTGGGATTCCCTTGTATTGCTCAACCGTACGTACATGATAAGTACCAGTTGAAGAATCAGTTTGTTCACTTATAATTTTAAACTGCTCGCCAATATTAGCTAACTTTGTGAGCTGATTTTCTACTTTTGAATTAAGGAAGTTCTTTACAATTTCATCCTTATTCACTACTTCAGAAACGGTTGCTGCGCTAGCGGATCTACTCCCAAATGTTGTTACGGTTGGTAATACTCCTCCTAAAACGACTGACAAAGATAACACTGCAGGAATAGCAATCTTTTTATTCCTACTCTTCAAATCTTTCTTTTTCAATTAACCCACCTCTTTATTAGAATTTTGTAACAATTACAATTATTATGAAAAATCGACGCGAAATCAATTCATTTTTCACAATTTCATTTCTGGATAATTTTTATAAGGTTTATCAATGTTTCTTCTAAAATCGACAAAATCCAGCATTATTCTTGGTGGTTTTTCGGCGAAATTATCCTAATTTTAATTTTCTGATAGTTATGTATAATGAAAGTCAATTACGGAATTTCACAAAGGGGAGAGCGCATGAGGAACTCAAGTCAAAAAAGCATTGTATTTTCGAGTCTAATTTGTATTTCCTTTTATACGGGAGTTCAAATTGTGGGTGTAACTGATGCGTCATTTTCAAGCCAAGCTTCATCAGCTCCAGTCAATATATCAACATCAATTGTTTTTCCCTCAAAAGTTAAGAAATTAGAAGATGATGCACGGAATATTGCGGATACGATAAATAAAGAATATAAATCAATTTTTTCTCCGCCTTTAAATGTTTCATTACAGGAGTTACGTGAAAGACTTGGCAAAATTAATGAAATTGAACTGGAGATAAGTGATCAATTCGGTGAATTAGAAAGTATAAAAAAGGAACTATCTACTACTAAATTAAAATTAAAAAATCAAAAAGAAGTAGACAAACAGACTTATGCTTATGTAGGTGAAGGTGATCAAAAGGTATCTAGTATTTTGAAAGAAGTGCATACTATGATTGATTTTCAACAAATTGAAATTGTTCGTTCTTCAATTTCTATTCAGATAGACAACCTAGAAAAAGCTAAGTTAAATTATGTAGAAAATCATTCTAAGACAAACTCTGATGAAAATAATGACTAGATATTTAGCAATCTATGAATAATGAATTTCAGTGAAGGAGAAAAAATCATGAAAAAATTAGTAAGTATTTTGATTAATTTAATTAAACTATTCTGTTTAGTTATCCTATGTTTTATGGCATTTATAGTTCTTTCATCTAAAATAACCGGACAAGAGCCTACAATTAGAGGATATCAATTAAAAACAGTATTATCGGGTTCAATGGAACCTATTTTTCAAACAGGTTCGATCATTCAAATAAAACTAGAGCCTAACAATTATGCCTATCAAAAGGGTGATATTATTACGTTTCATACAAAAGATAGATTAGTAACCCATAGAATTCTAGAAGTTAAAAACAAGAATGGGGAAATTACATATAAAACAAAGGGTGATAATAATAACGGCCCGGATTTATGGATAATTACACAACGAGATGTCATTGGAAAATACACTGGTATTACGATTCCATACTTAGGCTATGTTATGAACTATGCCAATTCAAAAATCGGATCAACGCTTTTGTTAATAATACCAGGTATATTACTTATTATTTCGGCTTTATACTCCATTATTAGTGCAAAAAAAGAGTTAGAAATTGTACAAGGTTAATCGTTTTGGTTAGATCTCCTATGTATTAAATAAGGAATACATAGGAGTTTAATATATTTTTCCAAGGGGGAATTAAGAATGAGTTTTACGAAGAAAGTAAGTCAAGGAGTAATGAGTGCTGCGTTAGGTTTATCATTAGTTGGAGGAGGGACATTTGCTTATTTTAGTGATTCAGTAGAAACACAGAATACATTTGCTGCAGGTACATTAGATTTAGGGATGAATCCTAGTACGGTTGTTAATATTAGTAACATTAAACCAGGTGATGAGGTTTATCGTGAATTTACACTCGAGAACAATGGTACATTAGACATTAGTAAGGTATTACTGGAAACCAAATATACAGTGGAAGATGTTAATTCAAATAATCATGATGATGATCTAGCAAAACATATCAAAGTTACAATAATGTACAATACAAGTAGTGCAACTAGTCCGATTGTTGAAACAACATTATATGATTTACAAACTCAACAACCTGATGTTACTCAAATTGATACACTATCAGCTCCTAAGCCAGATGGCATTATTGCAGGCGACAAAGAAAAAATCTTTGTATTATTTGAATTTGTAGATAATGGACAAGATCAAAATCATTTTCAAGGGGATCGTCTAAAAGTAAATTGGACTTTTAATGCACAACAAGGTGATTCAACGTATTATGATGATACAGATGAAAATAATAATTAATCAATATCTGATTATGAGTGACAATTAAATAGATATTAAAACACCTCTAAATAATTGCTGAAAAAGTGTAGTGAATTATTAGATGTGTTTTTTTATTTTATCTGAAAAAGTCTAATAGATTTAGTTAAATATTTTCTATTTATATCCGATTTTTCTATTTGCAAATTAAAAAAGTTAATTTAAAATAATTGTTATTAATTATTGAAAATTCAATTAAATTAAAATGAATAGGGAAATTAAAGGGAGAAATAAAATGATAGAGGGTCAAATCATAAGATATTATCGACAAAAACTTGGGTTAACACTTGAACAACTAGGCAAGGGAATTTGTACTCTCGCATACCTCAGTAAAATTGAACTCGGTCAAACAATCTATTCCTCGGAGATCGTTGAACTACTATCAAATCGTTTAAACATTGATATTAATAATGAGGTTAATCTCTTTAAGAATACAAAAGATTCACTGAATCGATGGCAAAAGGCCATTTTTATGCAAAATAAGAAGGAGGTTGAAGAGTTAAAAAAGGCATTGAAAAAAAATCCATATTTAGACTCCACCGAGTTTGCACCATTATATCAGTTATTAAGGGCAAAGTATTACATTTTAAAGAAAGAATTTGAAAGGGTTTATACAATTTTGAGTAGTGTTGAAAAAGAATATCCAGTTCTTCCTCAATACGAAAAGAATTTGCAATTGCACGTATGGGGGATCTATTATACCTCGATCTATGATACGTCAAATTCAAATAATAAAAATTTAGCCTTAAATATTTTGAAGAAAATTAATATGAATGAATATAAAAATCCAGAATATTATTATAATTTGGCTGAAGCATATCATTTAGTTCAAAATAAAATGATGGCATATGTATATGCTGAAAAAGCTTTAGTGCATTTCAAAGAAATGAATAATCTTGTAATGATGCTTGAAGCAGAGGCTCTAATGCTTGCACAAATTCAGAATGATCAACATGCCGATTTTGAAAAGATTTTGGAATCTTATAAAAGTCTGATTCACTTATGCGATTTACTGCATGAAACTGATAAAAAAGTTAGTCTTCTAGGCAACTTATCAAATCTATTCTATTGTAGAAAAGATTATGTTCGCGCTCAGGAAATAGTGCAAGAGGCATTGGATCTCGTGGATAAGAAATCTATACAATACGTTAGGCAACTTCGTAATTATTTGGTAATCTGTTTGGAAGGTAAACTAATGAAGAAAACTGAAATGTTAAAAATAGCTCAACAAGGGTTAGTTGCTGCAAGAAAGTTGGACAATCTTCTACACCAAAAAGCATTTAAAATGCTTATCTATCGAATTGAAGATAATATTGAACAATACTACAAATACATAGAGCAGGATGCTCTACCATACTTTCAGTCGATGAAGTATTCAATGTGGATTAACAAATATGCTAAAGAATTATATAGTCATTACATAGATACTGAACAATATGAGAAAGTGGCTAAAATTTCAAATATTTTAGTAGAAGTTAATTAGTTAGATCATCACTTAAATTTAATACTGAACAATATTGAATATATTGTTATATAAGGAAAAGCATAAATTTCGTAAAATTACGGGTTTATGCTTTTTTTGTTGATAAATGATTAAAATTGTCCAGATTGATAAAAAAAATGTTAAAAAAATTTGAATTGAATGAATTTTGCAAAAAAATATCAATCATGCCAACTCTCATTATAATAAATCTATCTTGAGAAAAGAAAGAAGGTTAGTAGATGAAGAAGAAAATGTTTAAAAATGTCACAACATTAGCATTATCAACAGGACTTATAAGCACTACGTTAACACCGGTTTCATTTTCGCATCAGGTTCATGCACAAGCAACTTCAAAGATTGATCAAGTACTAGCAAGACTGACTCCTCAACAGCGTGAGGCAATTAAGCAATTGAAATTAAGTGACAAATCAGGGGTTCAAGTATCTCCTGATGTCGATCAAACAAGTGACAAACTTACGTCTGTCATTGTCGAGTTTAAGGACAAGCCTCAGCAGACTGCGGTTTTAGAAGCAGCGTCAAATGGGGAAGTGCTTACGGAAAAAGATGCGCAAGCAAAAGTGGATGATTCACACGAAACGTTCCAAAAAGATTTAAAAACAATTTTTAGCAGTGAATTAAAAGAAAAGAAAAATCCATATTCGATTAAACGATCATACAAAAAAGCATTTAATGGGGTTTCTATGACACTCCCAGCAAACAAAATTAAATCGCTTCTTAAATCAAATTCAGTAAAAGCTGTCTATAGTGATTTACAAGTTCAGGTAGAGCCACCATCGATCAGTGAATCATCAACAACAGGGAAGCAAGCTGCAACCCATACTATGGTTACATTCCCAGGAGTTGAAAAAATTCATGATGAAGGCTTTACAGGAAAAGGCGTAAAAGTCGGGATTCTTGATACTGGAATCGACTATAATCACCCAGATTTAAAAGGAGCATTTAAAGGCGGGTACGATTTCGTTGACAATGACAGTGACCCAATGGAAACGACGTATGCTGATTGGAAAAAGTCTGGGAAGGCTGAATTAGCCACAAATGGTGAAGCGTACTATACAGAGCATGGAACGCATGTAGCTGGTATTATTGCTGGACAAGGGAAAAATGAGGGAGACCTTTCGGTAACAGGTGTTGCAACAAAACCAGTTAAAAAATATAAGGGCAAAACATTAGATGATGTTTTAGAAGCACTTGGTCTAAATTAATTTAAATCATGACAAATAAATCGGTAGTCTCAAATGAGGTTACCGATTTTTTCATTCTTCTATATCAACTGGTGAATGAATCTGATCTTTGTACAAATCAAAATACAGTTGACCATTTGTACCCCGAACACAATATGAAACATCAGCTAATTTCAAACCTCGCTGTTCAATTTCAGAAATGATCCAATCTTTTGTTAAGTGGTTTTGCGTCATGTTTTTATTAATCATTTGACCATCCATAATGATTTCAATAGGGAAATCTGATTGGGAAGGACTAGAAATCCCCAAATCTTCTCTAGTTACAAAACGATATAGGGGTTTCTTTAATATAGATAAATGCCCGTCAGGTTCAAAAATAGCGTATTCTACTTCATCAATATCAAATATATCTCTTCTTCTTAGTGCTTGATTTAGTGAATCCATTGTCACTTTTAATTTTTTTAAGTTTTTTTCAAGAATTTTTCCATCTTGAATGACAACAGTTGGCTGTCCATTGAATAATGCTCTAGCTTTATTATTTTTTAATGAAACTAAAGTAGCAAGAAATAAAAACGTACTGAAGATTATTAATGCAGTGATATAGTTACTGAAATGGATGGAGGTATTAAACGTCAAGTTACCTGCAATAGATCCTAATGTAATTGAAGTAATATAATCATGATAAGTCATTTTTGATATTGTTTGTTTACCAAGAAGATGGGTAATACAAATAAGTAAAACGAATGCTGAAAGAGTTCGTATTATGACATCAAAAGTTTCCATCACTACCCTCGCCTTTAACTTATTTCTTACTATATTTTTACATAAAAGATATAGATAATACGTAAAAGTAAATTCTTTCGTAAAGTAATAAAACCTAAATGTCCTTTTTTGCATCTACATAAATTTACCTCAGTTGGTAAAAATGTTATTAACTTAGGAATGGTAAAACTAGAGACCCCGCAATTACCATTTTCCATTTCAAGGTAATTTAACCAAGACTTTAAGTATTATGTGTATATAAATAGAAACAATCAGATTAGAGTCAGATTTAGAGGCTGTTTCAAGTCTTAAAATAATACATGAAACGCTTGGAAATGTAATGAATCATTCTTATGACATAATTCGAAATTGAAGGGTTTCTAATCCAATTTTTTATGTAGTATTTCAATGTTATTTCTATTAAGGAGAGTTTTAAATGGAACACGGATTGTTAGAAGTTTCAAACATGATTATAGGACAATTCTTAATATTACTCTTAATCGGTGTGATATCCTGGTTGGCTGCAAATAAATTTAATAAACCCTACACAATATTCCTAGTCATTATTGGTCTAGTAATTGGTATTTTGAATATTGATTTTTTAGATAAAATTGCTTATTTATTTACGAATAGTGAGAATTTTTCATTGATTGTTCTTAGTATTTTTTTGCCTTCACTTCTTGGAGAGGCGTCGATGAAGTTTGAATATAAGGAAATAAAAAAATATAAAAATGAAATCTTAAGTTTAGCTCTTTTAGGTACATTTATAACATTTGTACTTGTAGCTGTTGCCTTGATTTATATTTGTAAGTTACCAGTAGTAGTATCTTTTACGATAGCTTCTCTTATGTGTGCAACTGATCCTATTTCGGTAATGGGGATGTTTAAGATATACAATGTAAAGAAAAGTATTGCGGCTAGTTTAGAAGGAGAAAGTCTGTTTAATGATGGAATAGCAGTTGTGTTTTTTAAAATATCTACAGTATTCCTATTAAGTTATATTAACATGGGATTATCAGGTATTGGTGCTGGTATTTTATTATTCTTCAAAGTTGTTCTTATTGGAACAGTTATCGGGTTAATTTTAGGATTTTTAGCTTCATACATGATTAGTTTTGTAGATAATTACCCGCTTGAAACAATGGTTTCTTTTTTACTTTTTTATGGTAGTTATCTAATTTCAGAGCATTTCCATGGAAGTGGCGTAATTGCAGTTGTAATTGGAGGCATTGTGTTTGGTAATTATGGAAAGAAAATTGGAATGAGTGCGGTAACCGAAGATTACATCGCAAGTTTTTGGGACATCGTATCGTTTGTAGGAAATACAATTTTATTCCTACTAATTGGTTTAGTAGTTTATCAATTAGATGTATTTTCAAATTGGAAAGTTTCTTTATTAACAATATTAGTTGTATTAATCGCAAGAACAATTGCAGTAACTATTAGTCTGATCAAAATAAAAACTTTTACAAATATTGAAAAGTTTCTTATTAACTGGGGTGGGTTAAAAGGTGCTTTGTCAATTGCACTGGCACTAACTTTACCTGTTGATTTTCCATATAGAGAAAACATCTTACTAATTGTCTATGCAAATGTAGTGTTTTCATTGTTGATTCAAGGTTTAAGCATCCCACGAGTAATTATGTATATAAAAAATAAAGAAAAAGTCAGACAATAATGGACAAAATGGTTGTGCCCATATAATTGT
>NZ_NUHI01000090.1:0-213 GCF_002575105.1 Bacillus sp. AFS053548
TTTTTCACATTTATATTGAATCTGGCGTTTGAATTTACATAAACACAGTTTCGCGATTGTTTTTGAAAGGTGCTTATTCTTCATCATCCCTTTAATATTTAGAATTTCCATTACGATACGATAAGGTTTTGTTTTCACTATTTCGCTCGTGGATTGATGAAGATGGTTTAGTCTGATATTCGTCAACCTTCTATAGAGGTGTTGTATTTTCTT
>NZ_NUHI01000004.1:0-57587 GCF_002575105.1 Bacillus sp. AFS053548
CCTTTCGGGCGCGCCATATTATTTCACCTGTCATTCTGAACGGGAAGTGGCTCAGCTTGGTAGAGCACCTGGTTTGGGACCAGGGGGTCGCAGGTTCAAATCCTGTCTTCCCGACCATTTAAAACATGGGGCCTTAGCTCAGCTGGGAGAGCGCCTGCCTTGCACGCAGGAGGTCAGCGGTTCGATCCCGCTAGGCTCCACTTAAAGAAACTTAAAGAAACTTAAAGAAACTTATTATGGCGGTGTAGCTCAGCTGGCTAGAGCGTACGGTTCATACCCGTGAGGTCGTGGGTTCGACTCCCTCCGCCGCTACTTATTTAAGGACCTTTAGCTCAGCTGGTTAGAGCAGACGGCTCATAACCGTCCGGTCGTAGGTTCGAGTCCTACAAGGTCCACCACTTATAATGGAGTAATACCCAAGTCTGGCTGAAGGGATCGGTCTTGAAAACCGACAGGGGTGTAACAGCCCGCGGGGGTTCGAATCCCTCTTACTCCTCCATTTTTATTAAATTTCATATTAATGGATCTAACTTAGTTAGTATCCACATTATCGCAGGGTGGAGCACGAACGAATATGCTTCGAAGAAATTACTTCAGCATACCAATCGAGCTGCTACTTGCATAAACATCCTGAGATTGGGATGGTCTTAACAAAATAACTTTCATGGAACTATATTAAATAGTATCCACATTATCGCGGGGTGGAGCAGTCTGGTAGCTCGTCGGGCTCATAACCCGAAGGTCGCAGGTTCAAATCCTGTCCCCGCAACCAAATGGTCCCGTGGTGTAGCGGTTAACATGCCTGCCTGTCACGCAGGAGATCGCCGGTTCGATCCCGGTCGGGACCGCCATTTGAGATGGCTCGGTAGCTCAGTCGGTAGAGCAGAGGACTGAAAATCCTCGTGTCGGCGGTTCGATTCCGTCCCGAGCCACCATCTTGAAATTCTTCCTGAGACAAGGAGGACTAAAAGATGAACTAAATATGGCAACAATCAAAATTAAAATTAATATAACTTTTAATAAGCCGACTTAGCTCAATTGGTAGAGCAACTGACTTGTAATCAGTAGGTTGGGGGTTCAAGTCCTCTAGTCGGCACTCTTTATGGCGGTCGTGGCGAAGTGGTTAACGCATCGGATTGTGGTTCCGACACTCGTGGGTTCGATTCCCATCGGTCGCCCCATATTTTGCGGGTGTAGTTTAATGGTAAAATAGAAGCCTTCCAAGCTTCGGTCGTGGGTTCGATTCCCATCACCCGCTTTTTATAAAATTTAATGGGCCTATAGCTCAGCTGGTTAGAGCGCACGCCTGATAAGCGTGAGGTCGATGGTTCGAGTCCATTTAGGCCCACCATTAAATTTATAAATTTATAATTAATTTTTCCGCAGTAGCTCAGTGGTAGAGCACTCGGCTGTTAACCGAGTGGTCGTAGGTTCGAATCCTACCTGCGGAGCCATATGATAGAGAAGTACCCAAGTGGCTCAAGGGGCGCCCCTGCTAAGGGTGTAGATCGGGTAACCGGTGCGAGGGTTCGAATCCCTTCTTCTCTGCCATATTTTTTTTGGCCCGTTGGTCAAGCGGTTAAGACACCGCCCTTTCACGGCGGTAACACGGGTTCGAGTCCCGTACGGGTCATATCTAAAGCTCAGTTATTTGTGATAACACAGGTAACTGAGTTTTTTATTTGTCTTTTATTTGGACTTCAGATAGCGATATTTACTGAGTCCGCCTCTGTCCATTATATTAGAAGGTTCTTCGTTCGTTTTAAGATGTACAGGGCCTTATCGTTTTAATTTAGAGCTTTTATCTTAGTACCTCAAGTTAGAAGCCTATTTCATATACTTGGAAAAGAAAAAAGTTGTTGTTTTTGCTTAATACTCTTTAAAGTGTAATTTAATAATTAAATTTCCCATGTATATGAAAAAAACGGACTAACTGAATTGTTAATCCGAATTTTAGTAAACTTTGCTTTAAACAGTTACTTGATCATTTGTTAACACTTTTTGATACGCTTTAATATCATCATCTGAAAAGACATTAGTTGCTAACCGTTTCACTCGACTCCAATATTCTTTAAACTCGTTATATTCATATCCTTGTTCCTCAATAAAATCAACTAAACTCCCACCTGTAAAAAAAATATGTGCTTTTGGGTAAGCTGCATCCCAATAAATATTCCCGCGTAGATTCAATATGTTTTCTGTCTCTTTTACAAATAAAGTAATGGAAACAGCACATCTCAGTCTTAGTTCTCCACGGTCTCGCCCTTCTCCTTTGCCATTAATCTTCATTCTGGTCACATATTCTTCATTTTCAAAACTTATAGCCTTTTCACTCATTTTAAATTCCAACATCATTATATCTTCACCCTTTAGTTACAACGTCGTTAATATTCATTTTTTTTATTATACTTCAAATACTATTACTAGAGTGTATTATACAGCCAGTTATTAAGTTGTTTTTTGTTAAAGTAAAAAATGATATCATTTAGTATTTAAAAAGTAGGCTCAGTTATGTTTTTCATTTTTTAAGGTTGTAAAATTATTGGGAAATAAAGAGGCCTACTGAGATTGGAAAGTTGTAGGTTTTATTCAAAATGATCAGATGGTCTACTAACTATTATCCTTTTTCCAAAGAAATTAGAAAGCAAGAAATTGAAAGCAAGTGCATGATCATAGTGTTAAAATGTGAATAGCTAAAGTGAGGTGATTAAATGAACGGATTAAATAATCAGGTCATGTGGGATGCAGTTGAATCATGCGATGAAAACTACGATGGAGTGTTTATTTATGCAGTTAAGTCTACTGGAATCTGTTGTAAACCTTCGTGTAAGTCAAGAACCCCATTAGAAGAAAATGTGTCATATTATCCGTCATTTTCTTTGGCAATTAAAGATGGGTACCGTCCATGTAAAAGGTGTCGCCCTGATTTACTTCACTCAAATGAAGAGGATATTATTTTATCAGCTAAACATTTTATTGAAAAAGAATATCGAAATAGCTTAACATTGGATCGATTAGCAATTGAAGTTGGAGTAAGTAAATTTCATTTGCAAAGATTATTTAAAAAATCCACAGGTTTATCGCCGTTAGAATACGCAACTAGGTTAAGAATGGTAGAAGCTTTGAGATTATTGCGAGATACTGAGAAAACCATAACTGAAATAGCGCATAATCTTGGTTTTAAAGGCTCGGCACATTTTTCAAGTATGTTTCGTCATCATTTTAATTACACTCCAACTACATTCAGAAAGGGGTTAAATAAATGAAGTTAAAAGATGGAATAGCTTTATTGAGCCTGGCCGCATTATGGGGAGCTTCATTTTTATTTATTAGGATAGCTTCACCTGTTTTCGGACCAATTTTAACAATTCAGGGAAGAGTTATAATTGCTGCGTTTGCACTGGTGCTTTATTTGGTTATTACTAAAAAGTCATTACTCTTTAAAAATAGATGGAGACAATATTTAATAATAGGGGCATTAAATGCAGCAATTCCATTTACATTAATTGCTACATCAGCGTTATATTTACCAGCCTCAATGTCATCAATTCTAAACTCTTTGACGCCAATATTTACAGCGCTGGTTGTTTTTTTATGGACGAAAGAAAGGTTGAGTATACGAAAGTTAACTGGAATAATAGTAGGAGTAATAGGAGTGATTTTGTTAGTAGGATGGAGTTCAATTCCGTTTACTTATGAGGTTAAAATAGCCATTGGACTAGCAGTTTTGTCGACTATTTCATATGGAATTGCAGGTGTGTATGCAAAGAAAGCTTTTGATGGGGTACCACCACTTTCACTTGCAGCTGGTCAACAAATTGGTGCTGCAATTTTACTTTTACCTTTTACATTTCTAAATTTCACAGCATCTAAAGACAAAGTATCAGGAGTTGCGATCTTGGCAGTTCTAGGATTAGCATTATTTTGTACTGCTATAGCATATTTATTGTATTTTTATCTTATAGAAAGTATTGGGCCTACCAAAACATTAAGTGTTACTTTTTTGATTCCTGTGTTTGGATTAATCTGGGGAGTTCTTATTTTGAAGGAACATTTTACATTAGGGATGTTGTTCGGTTTTCTTGTCATTTTATCTGGTGTATTCCTGATTTCAGATATTCGTTTACGTGTAATAACATCAAGTAAGCGAATGCAAGTCTAATAAGCTTATAAATAATAAGACAAAAAAGGATTTTCGTAAAAACGAAGATCCTTTTTACTATATTACGATTGTTATTTTATTGAGCTAATAATAAGAACTACCAATGTAGGTAAATATACTCAAGCTTTAGTAACTTTGAAACGAATTTACATGAATCTCAATAATTTTTGTTGAAATGCTAAGGTAATTTAAATTCACTATTTTGATCAATATGTATTGTTGCTTGGTCTTCCATATCACCGCATAAATTGAATTCGGTTTAGAGATTATTATAACTTTTACATCTAAATTTCCAAATAATTTGCTAGTGGTTCCTAAATATTTTTCAAAAAAAATCTCTTCGCCTTAATCCGACAATATTCTACAATTCTTTTTAAAAATAAAGTTTATATGTTAGAAAAGTGTGAAATATGTATGAAATTTTATGAAAAATCAAAAATTTACAAATTGTTACAAGGGAAATTCAAAATATGATGTATAAATATGCGTCGGTATTCGTTCGACAAATTCGACATTTTTACGACAAACGCAATAATGACAACGGTTTCATGAATGGTTATTCATTTTCCGAAAAAAGTTTTTGAATTTTTTTTGCATAAAAACAAGGTGAATATATATATTTGTAGAATATTAAGAGATAGAAGAATTTAAGAGATTGTAATGAGGTGAGGATGTTGCTTTTGACACGGCCAACTGAGTTTGATGTGCATTTATTCCATGAGGGAAGTTTATTCCATAGCCATGAATGCTTTGGGGCACATGTTGTAAAAAAAGGGAATAAAGTTGGAACTATTTTTACAGTGTGGGCTCCACATGCGAAAGGTGTCTCAGTTGTTGGGAACTTTAATAATTGGAATGGTTCTGAACATAAAATGGAAAAGTTGAACGATCAAGGGATTTGGACGATATATATCCCTGAAATTGGTCATGGGACGATATACAAATATGAAATTTCAACCAAGCGTGGTGAAGTTTTATTAAAAAGTGATCCTTTTGCTTTCTATAGTGAACTAAGACCAAGCACAGCTTCAATCGTTTATGATCTTTCGGGGTATAAATGGAAAGATGCAAAATATCGTAAGCAGAAATTTAAAAAGTCAGTATATGAAGAACCAGTTTTAATTTATGAGGTACATTTAGGTTCTTGGAAAAAAAAGAAAAACGGTGATTTCTACACTTATGCAGAACTAGCGACAGAACTAATTCCATATGTAAAAGATCATGGTTTTACACATATTGAAATATTACCATTAGTTGAACATCCATATGATCGTTCTTGGGGGTATCAAGGGGTAGGATATTTTTCTTCTACTAGTCGATATGGAAATCCTCATGAGCTAATGAGCTTTATAGACGAATGTCACCAGAACGGGTTAGGAGTCATTATGGATTGGGTGCCTGGTCACTTTTGTAAGGATTCTCATGGATTATACATGTTTGATGGTGAACCGACATATGAATATGAAGGTTATGATGCTAGAGAAAATGAAGTATGGGGAACAGCTAATTTTGATTTATCAAAACCGGAAGTAAAATCATTTCTTATTTCAAACGCTCTATATTGGATGGAATATTTTCATATTGATGGTTTCCGAGTAGATGCTGTTGCAAATATTTTATATTGGAAAAATAGAAATGAAGAGAATCCTTTTGCAACTCAGTTTTTAAGACGATTAAATGAAGCGGTATTTGAACATGATCCACAAGTATTAATGATTGCTGAAGATTCTACTGATTGGCCATTAGTTACTGCACCTACATATGAAGGTGGATTAGGTTTTAATTTTAAGTGGAATATGGGTTGGATGAATGATGTTTTGACTTATATGGAGACTCACCCAACAGAAAGAAAGCATCATCATAATCAGATGACTTTCTCGTTTTTATATGCCTTCTCAGAAAATTTTGTTTTACCTTTTTCACATGATGAAGTAGTACATGGTAAGAAATCTCTGTTAAATAAAATGCCAGGTACATATGAGGAAAAATTTGCTCAATTAAGGGTACTATTTGGTTATTATTTATCTCATCCAGGTAAGAAGCTTCTATTTATGGGAAGCGAATTTGGGCAATTTGATGAGTGGAAGGATTTAGAGCAAGTTGATTGGATGATTAAAGATTATGAATATCATTCCAAGATGAACAAATATTTCAAAGAATTATTATCAATTTATAAAAAAAATAAATCACTTTATGAAGTTGATAATCATTGGGATGGATTTTCATGGATTGATGCAAATAATGCAGATCAAAGTGTATTTTCATTTATCCGTAAAGGAAAAAACAAAGAGGATTATGTCATCGTAATCTGTAATTTTAGAGAAATTTCTTATGAAACATATCGAATTGGAGTACCTGCAAAGCATCGATATAAAGAATTGCTTTCAAGTGACTATGTTCAATTTGGTGGCGATAGTAAAATAAATCGTTCTGCCATTGAATCAGAAGAAATACCATTCCATGGTTTACCATACAGTATTGAAATAGCATTACCTGCCTTTAGTTTTACAATCATTCGTCCAGTTAAAATGCGAAAGGGGATTAGCAGCAATGGTTCAGAAAAAATGCGTAGCAATGTTACTAGCAGGGGGAAAAGGGAGTAGATTAAGTTCTTTAACAAAAGAACTAGCAAAACCAGCCGTAGCTTTCGGAGGTAAATATCGAATAATAGATTTTACTTTAAGTAATTGCACAAATTCAGGTATTGATACTGTTGGGGTGCTAACTCAATATCAGCCACTAGTACTAAACTCATATATTGGTATAGGAAGTGCATGGGATTTAGATCGCTTAAATGGTGGGGTAACTGTTTTACCACCATATTCAGAAGCATCTGGAGTTAAATGGTATACAGGTACTGCAAGTGCAATTTATCAAAATTTAAATTATTTAAAGCAATATCAGCCTGAATATGTTTTGATTCTTTCAGGTGATCATATTTATAAGATGGACTATAGTAAAATGCTAGACTATCACATTGAAAAAGAGGCAGATGTATCGATTTCAGTTATCGAAGTTCCGATTGATGAAGCTAGCCGTTTCGGAATTATGAATACAAATGATCAAATGGATATTATAGAATTTGAAGAAAAACCTCAATATCCGAAGAGTAATTTAGCTTCAATGGGAATTTATATTTTTAAATGGAATGTTTTAAAAGAATTTTTAGAGATGGATGATCGTAATCCAGAATCAAGTAATGACTTTGGTAAAGACGTTATTCCGCTTTTATTAGAAGAAAAGAAAAAAGTAGTTGCTTATCCTTTCAAAGGTTATTGGAAAGACGTTGGTACAGTAAAAAGCTTATGGGAAGCAAATATGGATTTGTTAAATGAAGATAGTGAACTAAATATATATGACCGTGATTGGCGCATATATTCAGTTAATCCAAATCAACCGCCACAGTATATTGCACCTACAGCAATCGTTGAAGACTCTCTAATTAATGAGGGGTGTGTTGTTGAAGGCTTTATATCACATTCTGTATTATTCCAAGGTGTAACAATCGGAGAAGGCAGTATGATTAAAGATTCTGTCGTTATGCCGGGTTGTGTTATTGGAAAAGATGTTCGTATTGAAAGTGCAGTAGTAGCTCCTGGAATGGTTATTCCTGATGGAAGCCTTTTAGGTCCTGAGAAAGATTATGAAGAGGTTATTCTAGTTACAAGCGGAGAATAAGAGGTGGCTCATTCCTCAAATAGAAAAATAGATTGAGAGGGTTATTTGATGAAACATACTATGCTAGGAATAATTGAGGCGTCAACACATTTTGAATCTTTAAAGCCGTTAACACAGCATCGACCATTAGCAACACTTCCTTATGCAGGTCGATATCGTTTAATCGATTTTATGTTAAGTAATATGGTGAACTCTGGTATTACGAGTGTCGCTGTATTTCCTGATCAACCTTATCGATCAATTATTGATCACTTAGGCTCTGGTAAACATTGGGACTTAAATCGTAAAAAGGATGGACTATTTATTTTTACGCCAGAACCAACTGATGGAGCTTTTGGTACATTCGATTTCATCGAAAAGCATATTCAATTTTTACAACGTTCTACTCAAAAGTATGTAGTAGTAGCAAATACTTATACGATTTGCTCTGTGGATTTTAGACCAGTTTTAAAGAGACATATCGAAACAAATGCACAAATTACTGAGTTAAAGCAGTTCGGTAAATCTTTAAATATCTATATCCTTGAAAAAGAGTTATTGTTAAAGCTTTTTGAAAACTTCCACGAAAAAGGCTATGAAACAATTATGGACGTTGTACGCGATCAAAATAATGAGGTTGAACTAAGTGCGTATGAAATACCTCAACAAGTTTCAATTATTCAAACAATTGAGGATTATTTCGAGCAAAGTATGAAATTATTAAATCCTGAGATATGGAATCAATTATTCTTAAAATCTTATCCTGTCTTTACTAAGGTTAAAGATGAGCCACCAACAAAATATTCAAAAGAAGCAATTGTAAAAAATTCAATTGTAGCTAATGGATGTGAAATTGAAGGAACGGTTGAAAATAGTATTATTTCAAGAGCTGTGAAAATTGGAAAAAATACAATTATTCGAAATTGTGTTGTTATGCAAAAATCAAACATTGGAGATAATTGTATATTAGATGGCGTTATATTAGATAAAGATGTTCGAATAGAAGATGGTGTTGAAATAAAAGGAAGCTTAAGTGAGCCAGTAGTGCTTCAAAAAGGTTCAGTCCAAGGAGCGTTGATTCAGTGGTAAATGTTTTATATATTGTTTCAGAATGTGTACCATTTGTTAAATCGGGAGGGCTTGCAGATGTTGCAGGCGCTCTCCCTAAGTATTTAAATAAACTAAATACGAATGTAAGAGTAATGCTTCCATTCTACTCGTTAATTCCCGCTAAATATAGAGATGAAGCTAAGCTAGTAAAAGAGCTATCTATAAATCTAGGCTGGAGAAAACAGTATTGTGGTTTATTTGAATTGAAAGTAGAAGGAACAACTTATTATTTTATTGATAACGAGTACTATTTCAATCGTGATAAGTTGTATGGTCATTTTGATGATGGAGAGCGTTTTGCATTCTTCTCTCTAGCTGCAATTGAATGTATTAAAGAATTAGACTTTATACCTGATGTTATACACTGTCATGACTGGCATACAGCAATGATCCCATTTTTCATGAAAGAGTATGGCGTATTTAAAGATATTAATCCAAAAATGAAATCTGTATTTACAATCCATAACCTTCAATTCCAAGGCGTATTTTCAAAAGAAGTAATGGACGATATGTTAGGAATTGATGAACAATATTTTCGCGATGACTATTTGAAATTTTACGATTGTATCAACTTTATGAAAGCTGGAATTATTTCAAGTGATTTCGTAACAACTGTTAGTCCAACATATAAAGAAGAAATTAAGCATGAATTTTTCGGAGAGCAATTAGATGGACTATTACGTGAGCAAGATCACAAACTTTTTGGGATTGTTAACGGAATTGATGAAACAATTTATAATCCAGCTACGGATCGGAAAATTCACTCTAATTTCGATGAATTTACAATCGAAAATAAGACAGAAAATAAATTGAAATTACAGGAGTCACTCGCATTAAAAATAGATGAAAATACTCCTATTATTGCTATGGTTTCCCGATTAACAGGTCAAAAAGGCATTGATCTTATTCAACACGTATTCTCTCAAATTATGGATTATAATGTCCAAGTAGTAATTTTGGGTTCTGGTGATGAAGAATTCGAGAACTTTTTTAAAGCAATGGAACATAACTACTACGAAAAAGTTAGAGCTTATATTGGATTTGATGAACGCTTTGCTCATCAGATTTATGCAGGTGCAGATTTATTCCTTATGCCTTCACTATTTGAGCCATGTGGACTTGGTCAGCTTATTGCGATGAAATACGGGTGTGTTCCAATCGTAAGAGAGACTGGGGGGCTAAATGATACTGTCCAGTCATATAATGAAGAGACAAAGAGTGGAAA
Organism: Bacillus sp. AFS053548; assembly: GCF_002575105.1. Taxonomy (NCBI): domain Bacteria; kingdom Bacillati; phylum Bacillota; class Bacilli; order Caryophanales; family Bacillaceae; genus Bacillus; species Bacillus sp. AFS053548. Next base: position 10,155 of record NZ_NUHI01000004.1, read on the forward strand.
TGGTTTTACTTTTACTAACTATAATGCTCACGATATGCTTCACACAATTGAACGTGGATTGAGTATCTATGAGAATAAAAAACATTGGAAATCAGTCAGAAGGAATGCAATTAGAAGAGATTCAAGTTGGTTAAAATCAGCTAAAGAATATGCAAAACTATATATGCAGTCTTCAAAGTAAAAATCTTTTAGGGCGAGGTGATTCCATGTTTTCTAGTGTGGAGGAGTTTGAGTGGGGTTTTAAAGAGAAGCTAGAAAGTATGCATGGAAAGAGTACTGCAGATAGCACTACTCAAGAGCAATTTCAAACACTTGGAACGATGATTCGTGAACATATAAGCGGTAATTGGTTAGGTACGAGTGAACAATACCGCTTAGAGCGAAAAAAACAAGTTTATTATTTATCAATTGAATTCTTATTAGGAAAGCTTTTGAAAAGTAACTTAATTCATCTAGGGCTTAGAGAGTTATGTGAAACTGGCCTTGAGAGATTAGGAATTTCTTTAAGTGCTCTTGAGGAGTTTGAAAGCGATGCTGGTCTTGGGAATGGTGGACTTGGACGGCTAGCATCTTGTTTTCTGGATTCTCTAGCATCACAAGACTTGCCTGGTCATGGATGTGGCATCCGCTACAAACATGGCCTATTTGACCAAAAAATTGTTGATGGATATCAAGTCGAGCTACCTGAACAATGGCTGAAATACGGAAATGTTTGGGAAGTTCGAAGAGATGATGAAGCAATTGAAGTTTTATTCGGTGGAGAAGTAGAATCATTTAATAATAAAAATCGATTGGAATTCCGCCTTCATGGTGCAGAAGCAATCACAGCGGTACCATATGATTTACCGATTATCGGCTATCATACAAACACGGTAAATACATTAAGATTATGGAGTGCTGAAGCATCTACTCATTCCTCAAATAAATCACTGATGAAATATAAGCGAGAGGCTGAAGCAGTTTCAGAATTCTTATATCCAGATGATACACATGATGAAGGAAAGATATTACGTCTAAAACAGCAATATTTTTTAGTTTCTGCAAGTATTCAAAGAATAGTAGATTCATATAAGGAGCAATATGGTAATATTCATAAGCTCCATGAAGAAATTGCTATTCATGTAAATGATACACATCCAGTTTTAGCAATTCCAGAGTTAATGAGAATTTTAATCGATGTTGAAAAGTTATCCTGGGATGAAGCATGGGAAATTACAACTCAAACGATTTCATATACGAATCATACAACTTTGTCGGAAGCACTTGAAAAATGGAGGGTTGATTTATTTAAGCCTTTATTACCAAGAATTTATATGATTGTAGAAGAAATAAATGAGAGATATTGTAAAGAGCTTTGGAACAAATACCCAGGTGATTGGGATCGAATTGAACAAATGGCTATTATTGCCCATGGAGTCGTTAAAATGGCTCATTTAGCAATTGTAGGCAGTAAGAGCGTTAATGGAGTTGCTGAGATCCACACTGAAATTTTAAAACAAAGAGAAATGAAGCTTTTTTATGAGTATGAACCATTTAAGTTTAATAATAAAACAAATGGTATTACTCATAGAAGATGGTTACTCCAATGTAATCCTGAGCTTAGTAGCTTAATAAATGATTCGATCGGAGACGGCTGGATACACGAACCAACTCAACTTGAGAATCTATTAGAATATCAAGATGACGATGCATTCTTAACGCAATTTATGAATGTAAAGAAAAAGAGAAAAGAAGTTCTCGAAAATTATGTTCACTATACAAATGGAATTGCATTAGATACAGATTCAATTTTTGATATTCAAGTAAAGCGTATGCATGCATATAAAAGACAATTATTAAATGTTTTACATATCATGTATTTATATAATCGTTTGAAGGAAGATTCACATTTTAAAATGCATCCTAGAACCTTTATTTTTGGAGCAAAGGCATCTCCTGGCTACTACTTTGCTAAAAAGATCATTAAATTAATTCATTCAGTGGCTGACATTGTTAATAATGATCGCTATATAAGTCAATTTATTAAAGTAATTTTTATTGAAAATTACCGAGTTTCATTAGGGGAAATTATTTTTCCAGCAGCGGATGTTAGTGAACAAATTTCGACAGCAAGTAAAGAAGCTTCGGGTACTGGGAATATGAAATTTATGATGAATGGTGCTTTAACGCTTGGTACACTTGACGGTGCTAATATTGAAATTTTAAGAGAAGTTGGCGAGGAGAATATTTTTACATTCGGACTTACAGCTGACGAGGTATTAAATTATTACCAACACGGTGGATATAAAAGCAGTGATTATTACCATCATGATCTGCGAATAAAAAAGGTATTAGATCAAATGCTACATGGATTATTTCCGTTACCAAGAGAAGAATTTGAACCAATTTTTGATTCGCTCATGTCTTATAACGATGAGTATTTCTTACTTAGAGATTTCTCTTCATATGTAAAAGCGCATGAATGTATCAATCACACGTATCAAAACAAAAGGGATTGGGCTATAAAAAGTCTTAACAATGTTGCGAAATCGGGATTTTTTACTAGTGATCGCACGATTCGTCAATACGCATCAGAAATATGGAATATTCATCAAAGAACCTTACACCATTCCTAACCTCCTCTTAGATTATTAGGAGGTTTTTCATATAATGATGAAAAGCGAGAAAGGAGAGATACGTTGAAATTCCTTTCAGTTGACTATGATAAGGCCTTAGAACTATTACTTTGCATTGAACAGGCATATGTTCAGTTTGATAATGATGGTAAATTTATGATTCCAGCAAGCTATTCATTAGTAGATACAATTAAAGCATGTGCAATTAGCCAACTAGAATGGTTTGGCTATATTATTGAAAATAATGAATCTGTAATCATTGTGTTTCGAGGAACGAAATCAGATTTGGATTGGTTAGTTGATTTAAAAATTGATCAAGCCTTATTTCCTTATGTGATGAACGGTGGGAGTGTCCATTCGGGGTTTCTATCAATTTATCAATCTTGTCGAGAAATGCTTTTAGCAATTGTGAAGGAAAAGGCTCTTTCAAAAAAAATATTCATAACGGGGCATAGCTTAGGTGGTTCATTGGCCACGTTATTAGGATATGAAATAGCAATGACTGGAATTTGTAACCCGAATGTCTATTCATTTGGCTCTCCAAAAGTAGGAAATATAAAGTTTAAAGAAAACTACGATGAAAATGTTAGGCATAGTTTAAGATTTGTAAATCTATATGATATGGTCCCTTTAAGCCCACCCTTTAAAGTAGAAGTGAAGCCATTAAACATTTATTTAGAATACGTTCAAGTGAAACATCCAATCACTTTTTCTCTAAATAAAGGGTCTATTAAGGATAGTCACCATCTATCGACTTATATTGAAGGCGTTAAGAAGATGCAGTTGGATTATGATTATACTCCAACCTTTACTTACAAATTACGTGAGGCAGAACCAGTAGAAGAAGAAGTAATCTAAAAGTACAGAAAAAAACTAGTCAAGATTTCGTTGACTAGTTTTTTGTATGTAAACAAAAAAACGCTTTTAAAGTAGTCTGAATTAATCATTACCATCCAGTAGATTTCCAAGGCCACCTAATATACTTCCTTCTTCTTTAGATGAGTTTGGTAAGTATTGACCAATTCTAGAAGCTAATCTTGCTAAAGTTAATGATTGAACCCAAATTGTTCCAGGACCTTGTAATGTTGCGAAGAATAGACCTTCTCCTCCAAAAAGTGCTGTTTTTACATTTCCAACATATTCAATTTCATAATTAACATCACCAGTGAAGCCAACAATACATCCGGTATCGATTTTAATTTTTTCACCCGGTTGAAGAGTTTTTTGGTAAATTGAACCACCAGCATGTAAGAAAGCAAGGCCATCACCTTCGAGTTTTTGCATGATGAAGCCTTCGCCACCAAATAGGCCGGTACTTAATTTCTTTCTAAACTCGATCCCAACTGAAGTTCCTTTTGCCGCGGCTAAGAAAGAATCCTTTTGACAAATAATTTTATTTCCATACTCATGTAGATCTAAAGGTATGATTGTTCCAGGGTATGGTGCCGAGAAACTGACTGTTTTTATTGAGCTAGATCGGTTTGTAAAACTAGTCATAAACAAGCTCTCACCTGTAACAAGGCGCTTACCAGCTCCAACCAATTTTCCAAATAATCCACCTGATTGCTGTGAACCGTCACCAAAAATTGTTTCAAGTTCGATACCATCATCCATCATCATCATTGCTCCAGCTTCAGCAACGACTGTTTCCTTTGGATCAAGCTCTACTTGTACAAACTGCATATCATGGCCATGAATCTTATATGTAACTTCATGAGAATTTTTCATTTTTATGCCTCCTTTTAGTTTAACTATACAAATATTCTAATACTAAAATCTAGTTATTTAATAATAAAAAATTTGATAAATTATTACATAATCCTCATTTATTTTGACTATTTAATGAGAAAATATTCCATTTTTATAGGAAGCTAGATCGGTCTAAATGTATAAAAGATAAATTATAAGAATTATATAAAAAATTCTCTCAATTAAGCCTGAGTGTCATTGACGCACTTTTTTAGATATGATATATTTAATTTACTATTAACTGCATATTTATTTGAAGGTAAGAAATTAACGATACATTTGCACTACAAAATTTTTAGTAACGCTCATTTTTCTTTGTCTTGAAAAGAAGTTTTGACCACTTTCAATGTTGTAGCAATCCTAAGCTGATTGGACAATGACGTTCTTTTTCTTTACCCCTCTTTTATGCACGCATTAATAGTGTATATATGTATTTTTAGGAGGTATTATCGATGGAATTCGGTAAAGTTAAATGGTTTAACAGCGAAAAAGGTTTTGGCTTCATCCAAACTGAAAGTGGAAACGACGTATTCGTACACTTCTCTGCAATTCAAGGCGAAGGTTTCAAAACTTTAGAAGAAGGTCAAGAAGTTCAATTCGAAATCATCGAAGGAAACCGTGGACCACAAGCAGCTAACGTAAACAAAAAATAATTTTTGTTATGTTCAAGGCATCCATTTTTAGGATGCCTTTTTTATATTAATCTAAAAATCTATCTATTTAGTACGTAGATATTGTAGTTTAAAAAGGTTGCAAATAATGACCAAATAGAATAAGGAATGAGTAATACAAATGAAGTTTTTGAATGTTTATATGCGATGATCGTTAAAAGAATTGCCGTAACAAAGACGAGTCCACAGTCAATTGTAGCCATTAGTAAATCTTTTTGTTTGAATTGAAAATAGCTAAACAACTGGTTAAATACATAATTAATAATAAATATAATATAAAGCCATTTTGCTTTTTTAAAGGATTCTCCTAAAGAAACGATTATACATACGCTTAAAGAAATGAAAGAATATAAGAATGCCCAAATGATACCGATTGTTTTTCCTGAAGGAGTATAGCTAGGTTTAATTAGATGACTATACCAAACGAAGTCGACCGGAAATAAAATAGAAGAAATAAAAAATAAACAGTATAAGGAGAAAAATAAAACAATTAACTTAATATTCATAAAACCTCCTCAAGTAAGTTGTCTTGATTAAGTATATGTATTTAATTTAAAAATATAAAAAAAACGACTACTTTGTAGTAATCGTTTTTAATGAAATTTTAACTCATTTAGTACTTGTCAATGTCTTTTACATCAATTTCAGATAATTCTCCGTTTAAAGCTTGTTCTTCATAGTCATCAAGATCTTGTTCAAATTGTTCATGTTTTTTTGTAGGGTAGACAGTTTGATTTTTTCCGTAAATATCAGTACCGATAAAGTTTTCAAATTCCTCAACATAACCTACATTTTCATAGCTCTCAGTAAATGTACTTCCATATTCCTCAATATTATTAAATTCAAAATCTGACGGTGTTTGAGAATTTCCATATCTTTCAACATCTTGTAAAGCGTCTTCGGCGTCATACATCATTGAGCGATCTTTAGGATCTCTACTAAATGGAGGGTTTAATACTTCTTCCTCAACGGGACGATCGTATCTTATACTAGAACTTGAAATATGCTGATCGTGAGTATGTTCGATCATCGCTTTTGCTGTAGGAAGAGCTTGTAACCGTTCAAAAGGTATTTCTTCACCACTTACTTCACATATACCATATGTTCCATTTTCAATTCTTTGTAACGCTGTATTAACGTCATCTAGTTCGTTTCTTAAATGCTCATGAAGAGATATGTCCTTTTCGCGCTCAAATAATTCAGTACCTAAATCACCTGGGTGGTTGTCTGCAAGTGAAAGTTCATCAACTGAATCTCTAAGTGAATATGGTGTAAAAGCTGGATCATTTAGTCTTTCTTCTATATGTTTTTTTTGTTTCAGTAGTTCGTTTTTAAATGTTTGGATTTGTGATTGTGAAAGCATCATGCTCCCCCTTTTCAATAAATGAATATGACTATCCATATTTTGTTCAAAAAGGAGGAAAACATGAATTAAGTTTTTTGAGGAATTGTTCTGCCTTAATTAGGAAAAAATATTTCCAATTATTAAGCCTAAAACAAGAAGGAATCCCATTATAGTATTTGTTTTTGCTGTTGCTGCCATGGCTGGCATCATTTCCATAGGTTGGGTCTTACCTATAAATCCTTTTGTTGCTTTTATTGCAACGGGAATACTTATTAATGAAATAAGTGCAAAAGGTGTAATTAAATTCATGATAACAAATAAAATAACTAAAGCATATGCAACTGCAAATAATGAACCAATAAAGATAATTGCATTCTTTTTACCTAATAAGATAACAAGTGTTTTACGTCCATTTTCTTTGTCATTATCTAGGTCACGAATATTATTTGCTGTTAAAATTGCTCCAATTGTAATTGAAGTAGGTATCGAAAGTAAGATCACATTTGATGGTAAATTTCCAGCTTGAATATAGTAAGTAATACCAATAATTACAACTCCCATAAAAAAGCCCGCTACTAACTCACCAAATGGAGTGTATGCGATTGGAAGTGGTCCTCCAGTATAAAAATATGCTGCTGCCATACAAAGAAGTCCAATAACTGCGATCCACCAGCTACTTTGAATACAAATATAAATGCCTAATAGAAGAGCTATACCAAAAAAAGTAAAAGCAAGATTTAAAACAGTTGAAGGTTTAATTCCATCTCTTACGATTGCTCCACCGATACCGACAGAACCTTCATGATCTAGCCCTCTTTTATAATCATAATATTCATTAATCATATTTGCAGCGGCTTGGATCAGTAAACTTGCAATAAGCATTGAAAGAAATAAAAGTAAATGAAATGAGTGAGCTATGTGCGCTAACATTGTTCCAATCGCAACAGGAATGAACGCTGCGGTTAATGTATGTGGCCTTAATAAATTCCACCATGTTCTAAAACCTGTTGAGGAAGTTGGAGATTGAACTGTTGGTTGCATTTTAACATCCTCCTTTTTAATATTATTTGAAAATGTAGGTCATTTTACTTTAAAAAAGTATGGACGAACTTCATAAAATTGACAGTCTACATTCATCGTTGTATCTTTAGTTATATCATGTATTTAACGTATATTTAAGCTAGGGGGAACTATTATGCTTAGAACAGGTCAACTGGAATCGATTGCCTTCTTTGAGCATTCTCTTCAAAAGGCAAAAGCTTGTTCAAAACGCTTCATTTGTAAAGTGGAAAAAATAATGAATATCCATCCCCTAAGTGTTTACCATTTTTATCAAGAATTGGGTTTTACTGAACGCTTTTATTGGTCAAACCAAGAAAACTCGTTAATTCTCACAGGAATTGGTACTTTAGTTCCTTTTCATCATAGTACAGAAGAACAGTATTCTGCAATAGAAAAAGAATGGAAACGCTTTGGAGAGCAAGTGTATATCGAGCAAGAAAATTGCTTTGGTACAGGACCGATAGCTCTTGGGGGTTTCTCTTTTTTTGATAACTATAAAAATGATCAAGATTGGAAGAATTTTGGTACCTCTCATTTCTATGTACCTAAATTAATGGTGACGGTTACAAACGAAGGGACATTCATCACCTCTAATTATGAAATTAATGAACAAACTACAGTAGAGGATTTATTGCTTCAATATAAAGAATATGATGACTTTTTAGAAAAGTTTGGAATGAAGCAACCAAGCTTTACACAATCAGAATGTATTAACAAAGATGAATTTGAACCAAATGAATGGATTCAAAGCGTAAAAGAAGCAATTCATCAAATGAAAAACGAAGAATTAGAAAAAGTTGTTTTAAATCGAACTTTAAATGCAACATTTTCTGCAGAAGTAAATTCAACTAAAGTAATTTATGAATTAGAAGCAACAAGAAATGTAAACTATGTTATTTCTTATCAATTAAAAGATACTGTATTTATTAGCGCTACACCTGAACGATTAATTTCTAAGAAAAATAATACAGTTTCTTCGATGTGTCTTGCAGGATCTGCCGCAAAAGGAATAACTAAGGAAGAGAATACAGAAGCCGCCAATTGGTTATTAAATAGTAAAAAAAATAATGGCGAACATGCCTTTGTTGTAAACTATATACGAGAAACACTACAACAATATTGTAATGAATTATCAATACCTTCAACACCAAGAATAATGGCGACTAAAAGCTTATTGCATTTATTCACGCCAGTTGAAGGGAAATTATATAACCATGTTTCTTTATTTGAATTAATTCAAGCATTACATCCAACCCCTGCACTTGGAGGATTTCCTAAGGAAGAGGCATGTAAATTAATTCGTGAACTTGAACCTGTGGACAGGGGATGGTATGGTGCACCGATAGGGTGGATTGATTTAAATGGAAATGGTGATTTTGCTGTAGGCATACGAAGTGCCTTAATTAAAGAAGATAAAGCAAAATTATATGCCGGTTGTGGTGTTGTACAAGATTCAGAACCAGAGGAAGAATTTTTTGAAACTGGTGTAAAGTTTCTGCCAATGCTAAATGCATTAGGAGGGTTACGAAATGAAAGATAATGAAGCACTAACAAAGTATATTGGTGCTCTTGTAGATGAAATAAGTGCATTAAATATTAAAAACGTTGTAATAAGTCCTGGATCACGCTCTACACCAATATCGATGTTAGTAAATGAACATCCAAAATTAAAGGCTTATATTGCAGTAGATGAAAGAGGCGCAGCATTTTTTGCTTTAGGAATCGCTAAAAGTACGAAACAGCCTACAGTTTTAATCTGTACTTCAGGAACAGCTGCTGCTAATTATATGCCAGCCATTTCTGAAGCAAAGGAATCTAGAATTCCATTAATCGTACTGACAGCCGATCGACCACATGAGCTAAGAGATATAGGTGCACCACAAGCTATGAATCAAATTGGTTTATACGGTTCATTTGTAAAAAAATTCATTGAGCTAGCCTTACCAGAGGCTTCGGAAGCTATGTACGAATACGCGCGTTCAAGCGTTAATCGACTGTACCGTTCATGTGTGACCGCTCCAATAGGGCCTGTACATATGAATGTGCCACTTCGAGAACCATTAGTTCCTAATTTTGCGATTCATGACTTATTCTCAGCTGGAAAGCGTAAAAATTCTGCTCACACAATACTTACTGAAACTCTTGCGATAATTTCAAGTGAAGCAAGTAATGAATTCACCAAGCTTTTTCAATCAAAAAGAAAAGGCTTATTAGTTTGTGGTCCTTATGTTGAAGAAGGAGCTTTAAAGAAGATTAAATCTTTAGGGAATTTATTAGACTACCCAGTTCTATGTGATCCTCTTTCAAATGGCAGAACGATTAGTGGTAATGAAGACTCGAATGTAATTGATACATATGATACATTTCTTCGATTTGAAGACATTGTTGATTCGCTTGATTCTGAAGTTATCGTACGATTCGGGGCAATGCCTGTATCTAAAACGTTTAGCCAATATATACAAAAGCAAAAAGATTGCGAGCTAATTGTAATTGATGAAGGAGACTTATGGAGGGATCCGACGTTAAAAGCAACTCAAATGATTTCTTGTGATGATATCCAATTTTGTAATGCAATTTTGGAGTCATATCAGAAAACAAGTAGTTTAGAAATAGATTGGTTGAATAAATGGAAAACAATTAATGAAAAAACAAAAAATGGACTACAACAAGCAGAACAGTTTGATGAACTTTTTGAAGGGAAAATCGTTCAAGTTTTAGCAAAAAATTTACTTGAAGAAAGTACATTGTTTGTTTCAAACAGTATGCCTATTCGTGATGTGGATACGTTTTTACATAATCAATCTAAAAAGTTAACAATTGCTTGTAATCGAGGGGTAAATGGAATAGATGGGACAATTGCAACCGCATTGGGGATGGCAGCAGCTGGTGAGAGTGTCACATTATTAATTGGAGATTTATCTTTCTATCATGATTTAAATAGTCTAGTCCTTTCTAAACTACATCATTTACCTTTAAGAGTGATTCTTGTTAATAATGATGGAGGAGGAATCTTCTCATTTTTACCTCAATCAAAAGAAGAAAAACATTTTGAAGAGTTATTCGGAACTCCTTTAGGATTAGAATTCGAGCATGCAACTGCTCTTTTCGGTGGAGTTCATACGAAAATTCATAATTGGTTTGAACTTGAAGATGAATTAGCTAAAAAGAATAATGGATTGCATGTTATGGAAATTCAGACAAATCGTAAAGAAAATTATGATCTTCATCAAAAAGTTTGGAGCATTGTAAAAGCAGAATACGAGAAATGAAATTAGGTGTTCTTGTACATGGAAATTAAAATAAATGAGGTCGCATATTCATATATTGAATCTGGCCAAGGGCAAACTATATTATTATTGCATGGTTTCACAGGTTCAAAGGAGACATGGGGAAGTTTAATAAGTAAACTAGAACAAAATTTTCATGTAATAGCAATTGATTTATTAGGACATGGAATGACAGATTGTCCAATTAATGATGAGCGGTACAGAATGGAATTTGCTGCTAAAGATTTACATGATTTTTTAGAACAAAAGCAAATTGATTCTGTGCATCTATTAGGCTATTCGATGGGAGGTAGACTAGCCCTCTATTTCGGTTTAGCCTATCCAACTAAGATTAGATCGCTTATTTTAGAAAGCTGCACGGCTGGTCTTAAAACTGAAAATGAAAGATTAGCTCGAATCGAACAAGACAACCATTTATCTTCAATGATCCTAAATGAAGGCATTGAAGTATTTGTTAATTATTGGGAAAACATTCCTTTATTTGCAACTCAAAAGAATTTGACATCAGAGTCACAACAAAAGATTAAACAAGGAAGATTAAATCAGTCACCAATTGGCTTAAGTAATAGTCTAAAAGGGATGGGAACGGGCATTCAACCATCTTTATGGAGTGACTTGAAGCAATTTAAAAAACTTACTTTATTAGTTTGTGGAGAATATGATGAAAAGTTTTGCTTAATAATGGGGAAAATGAACGAGAAGCTAGAAAATAGCGAAATTATTAAAATTCCACATGTAGGCCATGCAATTCATGTGGAAGAATCGGAAAAATTTGCTACAATAGTAATTGGGTTTTTATTGAAAAGTGAAAAGGAGGATATTTCATGACTATTGAATGGGTACAAGAAAGAAAGTATGAAGAAATTTTATATTCTACATATAATGGAATTGCTAAAATTTCAATCAATCGTCCGCACGTACATAACGCATTTACACCATTAACAGTATCAGAAATGATTGATGCTTTTGCTTATGCAAGAGACGACGAAAAAATTGGTGTTATTATTTTAACAGGTGAAGGTGGAAAAGCATTCTGTTCTGGTGGAGACCAAAGTGTTCGCGGACATGGTGGTTATGTTGGACAAGACCGCATTCCTCGCCTGAATGTATTAGATTTACAACGTTTAATTCGCGTTATTCCAAAACCTGTAATTGCAATGGTAGCTGGTTATGCAATTGGTGGAGGTAACGTATTAAACGTAGTGTGTGACTTAACAATCGCAGCTGAAAACGCTAAATTTGGACAAACTGGTCCTAAGGTTGGTAGCTTTGATGCTGGTTATGGCTCAGGCTATTTAGCTCGTATTGTAGGGCACAAAAAAGCTCGTGAAATTTGGTACTTATGCCGTCAATATAATGCACAAGAAGCATTAGATATGGGCTTAGTTAATAAAGTAGTACCTTTAGAAGAATTAGAAGCTGAAACAGTTCAATGGGCTGAAGAAATGCTTGAAAAGAGTCCAACTGCACTACGTTTCTTAAAAGCAGCAATGAATGCAGATACAGACGGTTTAGCTGGACTTCAACAGCTAGCTGGAGATGCAACACTTCTTTACTATACAACTGAGGAAGCAAAAGAAGGCCGCGATGCATTTAAAGAAAAACGTACACCTGATTTCGATAAATTCCCACGTTTTCCTTGATTTGGAAGAACTTAAAAGCTTGATGAGAAATCATCAAGCTTTTTAAGTTTATAATCAAGATATCCTAAAAATTTGATTTTCAGACTGATTGAAAACGCTTGTCTTTCGAGGCGCGAAGCCAGATGAGGAGCGGAGTTACCTTTGACGGTAATGAGCACCGTAGGCAGGCGAAGCAACGAAGAAAGCGAGCGTTTGCCAACAGTCTGAAAGCTTGATGAGAAATCATCAAGCTTTTTTTGCACATTAAGAAAGTATAAATTGGCAGCTGAGAAGAAACCCCGACGTAGTTGCCCATTTTAGGAAATAAGTTAAGTGCAACTACGCCTCTTCGCCTAAAGGCTCGCCGATCGGAGAGTTTTTTAATATGAACTTTTGTAAATTTAGATAATAGTCAGGAAGTGTTTTTGATGAATCAAATTCCGAATTTTTTGCTTGAGAGAGTCAGATTAACACCTAATCGAATAGCAATTACAACAGATGTGGAGGAAATTACATTTAAGGATTTACATGATCGAGTTATAAATCTTGCATATAAATTTCACCATTTTGGCATAAAAGACGGATCTCACGTTTCGGTTTTAATGAATAATTCTGTTGAATTTATAGAAGTTGTTTATGCACTTCATTATATCGGAGCAACATCAATTTTACTGAATATAAGATTAAGTGATGACGAAATAGTATATCAATTAGAAAATAGTGATTCTGAATTTTTAATCGTAGCGAAATCAAATACGGTAAAGATTCCTGAAAATATAAAACTGTTAAATATAAATGAAATAGAGAACAGTGAATCTAAGGAATTTCCAATCAAGTCTAATTTTGATGGCGATAAAATCGCAACTATGATGTACACATCTGGTACAACAGGTTTCCCAAAAGCAGTTTTACAAACTTATTTTAATCATTGGAGTAGCGCAATTGCTTCAGTATTAAATTTAGGATTAGATCATAATGATGTATGGCTAGTCTGTTTGCCAATGTTCCATGTGGGTGGTTTATCAACTGTATATAAAAGTGCGATTTATGGCATGAAAATTGTGTTAACGAATAAAGCTGATGCACTTACCATTAAGGACTGTGTCAAAAAGCATAATGTAACAATTCTATCTGTTGTAACAAAAGTATTAAATGACCTCTTAACAATTGTTGAGGGTACAAATGATTTAAACAGCGTAAGAGCAGCTTTACTTGGTGGAGGACCTGCTCCGTTACCTCTTTTACAAAAGGCAAGAGCATTAAATGTCCCAGTCTATCAAACTTACGGAATGACTGAAACTTGTTCACAAATTGCAACGCTTTCTCCTGAATATATGCTTTCTAAAATAGGTTCGGCAGGTAAAGCTTTATTTGGATGTACGCTAGAAATAAGAGACGATCAACGAACTTGTTTACCAAAAGAAGTAGGAGAAATTGTAGTCAAAGGACCTAACGTGAGTAAAGGTTATTATAAACTTGCTAAGTTATCTGATTCGTCTGAGTATCTTTATACAGGAGATTTGGGTTATGTAGATGAGGATGGTTTTTTATTTGTAGTTGACCGTCGAAGTGACTTAATTATTTCCGGTGGAGAGAATATATATCCAGCAGAGATTGAATCAGTATTATTATCGCATCCAGATGTCATTGAAGCTGGTGTAACAGGCAAAGAAGACCCGAATTGGGGAAAAGTACCTGTTGGATTTGTTGTTAGTAAATCCTCTAATCCTCCGTCTCAAGAAGAACTAATCGAGTATTGTCGAGATAAAATCGCAGGGTATAAAATTCCAAAGGAAATATTTTTTGTAGACATCCTACCAAGAAATGCAACAAATAAGCTAGTTAGAAGAGAGCTACTTAAGCTTCTATAAGGGGAATAAACATGTTGATAAGGCAAATTGAATTATTTTTAATTGAACAGCTTCTAAAAGTACCTTTTAAAACAAGCTATGGTACATATGAAAAACGTGAAAGTATAATTGTTAAAATATTAGATGCAAACGGAATATGCGGTTATGGAGAAGTCGTTGCTTTTTCAGAGCCCTGGTATACAGAGGAAACGATTCAAACAGCTCTTCATACTTTACAGGATTTCTTTATACCGATCTTATTAAAAAAGCAGTTTAATCATCCAAGTGAAGTCGCTACACAATTAAATCAATTTAAAGGCAATCAAATGGCTAAATCTGGGCTTGAAGGTGCATTTTGGGATTTGTATAGTAAACTAAATTCAATCACTTTAGCACAAGCTTTAGGGGGCAATAAGGCAGAGATACCAGTTGGGGTTGTAATTAGTATAGACGAGCCAATAAAAATGTTGAAACAAATTAGTGCATATATAAAAGAAGGCTATGAACGATTTAAAATTAAAGTTTCAAAGGAAAATGATTACGAAATTGTATCAACTATACGAAATAGCTATCCAACAATCCCTCTAATGATTGATGCCAATTCAGATTATTCAATTGACGACATTCCGAAACTAAAAAAATTAGATGAATTTAATCTGTTAATGATTGAACAGCCCTTCGGTGAACGCCAATTCATCGAGCACGCCATTCTTCAAAAGGAAATTTCTACTCCAGTCTGTTTAGATGAAAGTATATGTTCATTAGAGGATGTTCAAATTGCATATGAATTAAACGCTTGCAAAATCATTACCGTAAAGCCTGGGAGAGTCGGAGGATTAACTAAATCAATTGAAATTCATGATTATTGTGTTGAAAAGAATATGCCAATTTGGGTTGGAGGCATGATTGAAACAGGGATTTCTAGAATTCAAAACGTTGCATTAGCATCTCTTCCCGGATTTACAATACCTGGAGATATTTCGGCTTCATCTAGACATTGGGAGCATGATCTCATTTTTCCAGAGGTAGCTTTAATAAATGGAAAAGTTAAAGTGCCAGTTGGCTCTGGTTTAGGGGTAGAAGTGGATGAAGAGAGAATCCAAAGCATTTCTAAAAAGATTTATAAATTTACTTCTTAATAGAAATAACCTAATAAAAAATACGATCAAATTAACTTGTTATTTGTTTCAAGTTTCTTTGACCGTATCTTTTTTTGTTTCTTTATTTATTTTATCAGGTACAGGATCATATCCACCTGGATGTAGTGGATGACACTTAAGTATTCTTTTAGTCGTTAAATAAGTTCCTTTAAGCGCACCATGGGTTTGTAATGCCTCTAGTCCATAACTAGAGCAAGTTGGATAGAATCTACATGATGGTGGCGTTGCAGGTGAAATCCATTTTTGATAAA
The DNA here is from genome assembly GCF_002575105.1 of Bacillus sp. AFS053548. NCBI lineage: Bacteria > Bacillati > Bacillota > Bacilli > Caryophanales > Bacillaceae > Bacillus > Bacillus sp. AFS053548. The sequence goes on from NZ_NUHI01000004.1 coordinate 25,767, forward strand.
ATCTAATGATTCCAATTAAAATTTTATTCATATACAAACCTTTCGTCTGCTAGAATTATTTCTCATCATTGTTATTTTTCATTTTTACGTCTTCTAGCTTATCGACTTTATGTTGTACACCATAGCCTTTATTTACAGTGAGAACGAAAGCACCAAACACAACAACGATAATAATTCCACTAACAACAAATACTCCAGTCATACTATATCCTCCTAAATAGTTATACTACTATGATATAGTATACTGTCCAATATGCAAGGCAATCAAATATTTTCATAAAGTTTCAGGAATATTATTTCAATAATGATGAAACATTTTAATAGAAATAGTACAATGGAAAAACAAGTATGAATGTAGGAAGGTTAAAATGTACATATTTAAAGATTTTTACCATAATACAGTTGAATTATCGTTTGAGAAACATCCATTTTCACCCAATCCAAAACATGTTTGGGTTATTTGTAAATACAATGACCAATGGTTACTCACAGACCATCAAAGAAGAGGATACGAATTCCCAGGCGGAAAAGTAGAGGAAGGCGAATCAGCTGAAGAAGCAGCTAAACGTGAAGTTTTAGAAGAAACAGGTGGAAATGTATCTAAAATTAATTATTTAGGGCAATACCGTGTTACAGGTAAGGATAAAATTATCATAAAAAATATTTATTTTGCCGAAATAGGAGAACTTTTAACACAAAAGCACTATTTTGAAACAAACGGCCCAGTATTGTTAGACGAATTTCCACCAAACATAAAAAAAGATCGCCGATTTAGTTTTATCATGCGTGACGAAGTATTTTCACAAAGTTTAAGTTACTTGAATACTAAAAAAAGCTCACTTTTATAAGGTGAGCTTTTTTTAGTGTGGAATTAAATAATCATAATGGATTCATGAGTGAGTAAAACAGCGAGAAAAGAAAATAAGTTCCTCATGAGGGGTTCATGAGGACGTAAAACAGCTCAAAAAAGAAAATAAGTTCCTCATAAAGGGTTCATGGGGAAGTAAAACAGCTCAAAAAAGAAAATAGGTTCCTCATAAAGGGTTCATGAGGAAGTAAAACAGCTCAAAAAAGAAAATAGGTTCCTCATGAGGGGGGCATGAGGAAGTAAAACAGCTCAAAAAAGAAAATAGGTTCCTCATGAGGGGGTCATGGGGAAGTAAAACAGCTCAAAAAAGAAAATAGGTTCCTNNTCCTCATAAAGGGTTCATGAGCAAATTAAACAACGTGAAAAAAGCTCACTATATTAAATGAGCTTGTTTACACCAAATTATTTCTTTATCGTTTTTCTCTCAATAAATTCAACAATAATATACATCAAACCAGCACATACACTTATGATCAATACACTCATTAGAACAAGAGTGAAATTAAATACTTGGAAGCCATAAACGATTAAATAGCCAAGTCCGCTTTTTGAAACTAAGAACTCTCCGACAATCACTCCTACCCAAGCCAATCCGACATTTACTTTTAATGTTGAAATGACGGTAGGTATACTAGCAGGAAAGATGACATTTTTAAAGATTTGAGTTTTAGTAGCTCCAAAACTCTTAATGACTTTTACGTAATTTTCATCTACCTGTAAGAAGGCTTGATAAATAACCAGCGCTGTTATGACAAAGCTTATTATGATCCCCATTGCAATTATGGACGAATATGAAGGACCGAAAATTACAATGATGATTGGACCAAGCGCGACTTTCGGCATGGCATTAAAGACTACTAAGAATGGATCAAGTACCTTTGAGGCAAATGGATACCACCAAAGAATGATTGCCAGAATGACACCGATAATTGTTCCTAAAATAAATCCAACGAGTGTTTCAGTGATTGTAGTCATAGCATCATGATAAATAGAGCCATCTCCCAATTTTGCACTGAGTAAATCGTAAATTTTAGTAGGTGAACTAAACAATAATGGATCAATTATTTTTCGATGACTTAAAAGCTCCCAAGCTATAAAAAAGATAATAATAATTAATAGTTGGAAGAAAAATATGAGTAGCTTTTTACGGCGATTTTTTTTGACGATACTGGCGTGATAGGATTTTAGTTCGTCATTTACTTTATCCACGTTTCTCCAACTCCTTCCAAATCGCAGAAACATAAGAAGAAAAGAGTGATTGGTGTCGTGTTTCAAAAGGGGAGCGAATACGTAATTCTTCTGGTAAATTGAAAATTTTTGATATTTTTGTAGGAGCATTTGTTAGCGTAATTACCCGATCACACATAGCTACCGCTTCTTCAATATCGTGAGTCACTAAGATAGCAGTAGTATTTAACTTCTTATATAAGTTGAAAACTAATTCTTCAAGCTTTACTTTATTTTGATAGTCTAGAGCGGAGAATGGTTCATCTAATAATACAATTGAAGGGCTAGTAGAAAGAGTTCTCACTAATGCAACGCGTTGTCTCATCCCACCGGATAATTCTCTTGGGTACGCATTTTCATAATCTTTTAATCCAACTTCATTTAGCAATTCTAGCGTTCGATTTTTATTTTCTTCGGTATCCTTATCTAGAATCTGTAGACCTAGAAAAATATTTTCTTTAATTGTTTTCCAAGGGAATAAATAGTCATGCTGAAGCATGTAACCAATTTCTCCCGATTTTATATCATAAGGCTTACCTTTAAACTTTACTGAACCGTCATATGGTGTAAGCAATGAAGAAATGATCGATAAAAGTGTGCTTTTTCCACAGCCACTTGGACCTAAAACAGATACAAATTCACCTTTTTCAACTTCAAACGTTAAGCCATCCAATATTTTAATTGCCTTTTCCTTCGATAAAAATACATGAGAAATATCATTAACTGTTAGATAACTCATTTTGTTAACCTACTACTTCTCCGTAGATTTTTCGGCAAATTTTGTATCAACTAAAACTGAGTGTGGAACTTCTTTTGGTAATACACCAGAGTTCTTCATAATTTTTTGAAGATTATTCCACTCATCTTCTTCTAATATTGGATTTGTTGAATAAGAATTTTGAGACTTATAGCGATCAATAACTTTTATTGAAATGTCTAAAGGTGTATCTTTAAAGAATGGTGCAACACTTTTTGCAATCTCTTCTGCAGAATGGGTATCAACCCATTGTTCAGCTTCATAAATTGCATCTGTAAACTTTTGAGCTGTTTTCGCATTCTTCTTCAAATAACTTTCTTTTGCTATAAAAGCAGTGTAAGGAACTTTTCCAGACTCCAAGCCGAATGAAGCAACGATTTTACCTCTTCCTTCTTTTTCCATAATACTTGCTGTAGGTTCAAACAATTGAACATACTCTCCAGTACCTGAAGCATATGCATTCGCGATATTTGCGAAGTCTATATTCTGAATAAGGTTCAAATCTTTATGTGGATCGATTCCATGTTTACTTAGGACATATTCGCCAACCATTTGTGGCATTCCACCTTTTCTTTGACCTAAAAATGTTTTGCCTCTTAATTGGTCCCAATTAAATGGTACAGTTTGATTTCTAGCTACTAGAAATGTTCCATCAGTTTGAGTCAATTGGGCAAAGCTTTTTACTGGGTCATTTGCACCTTGAGCGTATACATATATTGTTGTTTCAGGCCCAACTAATCCTATATCTGCACCGTTTGACAATACAGCAGTCATAGTTTTATCTCCACCAGCAGTAGTTGTGATCTCAACATCCAATCCATGCTTTTTGAAGATTCCTTCACTAATGGCCACATATTGAGGTGCATAAAATAATGAATGCGTCACTTCTGCAACTCTCACCTTTGTGGTCCCATCTTTAGGTTTATCTTTCGAACATGCACCTAAAATAGAAGCAACTAATAAAAACAAAATAACGAGCCATTTGATTTTCATTTAATCCCTCCTAATCGAAAATATACAATTAGCCTATGCAATAGGAGAAAATGGGTGAATGCGGAGTACTGACTCTACTAAAATAGCTCGGTTACTTATCTGTAATCTGAGGTAGTTGAACAAAGAAAAAACCTCTCTTACTTCCTTTTTAGGAAATTAGAGAGGTTTTTTATCTACTCTTTGAAAAATATTTTCGAGTATCTTCACGTATTTCGTTAGGTAAAACACTTTCTAATTCTTTGTTTAACCATGACAGTGTTTTATTACGTAAATAATCATGCATTTTTTCTTCGGCAGAGAGCATGACTAAATTAATCGTGCAGGTGGCACTTGGAGTACAACCTTTTTCTCTAAAAAGATATCCGTTATCTTTAATATTTTTACATTGAAATATTGGTTTAGAACCTTCAATTGCTTCAATTACATCCCAAAAAGAAATTTCTTCTGGAGATTTAGCTAGTTTAAAACCACCTTTAACTCCTGGAACGGAACTTACAATACCAGCTTTAGATAACTTACTAAAAATCTTTGAAAGATATGTATCTGAAACACCTTGAAAGAAGGATAGTTCCTTTATTCCAATTGGAGAATCTTCAGGAGTGTCAATTAAATAAACAAGGCAGTGAAGTGCATACTCAACTCCAACGCTATACTGCATGAAAACACCTTCTTCATAAATGAGATTATTTTTAATTAATCTTAGAAATCTTTTATTTCTTTGTCAAACAATTACTTTTAGGAGCAATTCAAACGTAAAAGGTGTTTGACATAATGAAATAAACACTTTAATATAGATAATATAAATCGGCGATTAATATTGTCGCTAATTTAATATTTCCAAAAACTACATTTAGTTCAATTATTTTTAGAATTAACTTTTTTAGGGGGAATTAAAATGGAAAAACAAATTAATTATTCAAAATTAGCACCAGAAGCATTTAAAATAATGATGGAAATGGAAAAGTATATTAAAACAACGGTTATAGACCATAAACTTCGTGAACTGATTAAAATTCGTGCTTCACAAATAAATGGTTGTGCATTTTGCCTTGACATGCATTCCTCTGAAGCGAGGGAAATAGGAGAAACTGAACAACGTTTATACTGTGTTAGTGCATGGAGAGATTGTGATTTTTACACAGATGCAGAAAAAGCAGCTTTGGAATTAACTGAGCATATTACACTAATTTCGAATAAAGGTGTACCTGAGGAACTATATAATCGTGTAAGTAAACACTTTAGCGAAGAAGAATATGTAAACCTTGTATTCATGATTAATCAAATTAACAGTTGGAATCGTATCTCTATTTCAATGGGGAATAGACCAGCTGAAAAATAAGATCCTAATAAAATAAAAAATGAGCCGAAGATTGGCTCATTTTTTAATGTGATTTTTCAATTCTTATTAAAATTTTGTACTTTTATAACATCGCTTTTTATTAATTTATTTTTATTAGAATAAATTTTTATAGTGTAAAGATCATTATTATTTTTAATATAATTCTTTTGATCTATTGTTATATTTGAAGTAGCAATAGAACTAGAAAGATTAAAAACAGCTCTTCCATTTATGATTTCGTATACTTGATTATGATTTATTTCTTCAATGTTGACTCCAAATATTGATTGGACTTTTTTAGGTAGTAGGATTTCTATTTGAGCATTTTCTATATCGTTTTTATAACGTTCTGGTACTGATAAGACTAAATAATATTCAACTCCATAAAGTAATTGATTATCCACAGAATCTTTGATCTCATAATATCTTTTGGATAATGATTCAATATTTGGCTCAATTTTTTTAGAAGATAGTGAATCATGCTTATCTAAATTTTTAGACGAGGTACCAGTATTGAATAAAAAAAAGGTAGTTAATAAAATTGCAGTAAATGAAAAAATCAGAGTTAATATCTTTATGGATCTCATTTTAATCCTCCATTTAATTCGATAAATAAATAGTGATTATTATTCATGTTCAGTTTGTTTAATGTTATTTTAATCTTATTCTATAAATGTTAATAACTTCCTTTTGTTAGGTGAGGTTGTTTTTTAATAAAGAAAATAAAAAGAGGCTGCCAAAAAGTCATAGATTCCGACTTTTTGGACAGCCCTTACATTTTAAGGTATTAGATTATTTTAAAGGTCCACCAAGTTCAGCTAATTGAGCATCAAAGCCTTCAAACTTTTTGAAGTTTTCTTTGAATTTAGTTACTAATTCAAGAGCTTTTTGATCATAAGCTGATTTATCTTCCCAAGTTGTTGAAGGGACTAATACGCTATCAGGTACACCAGGTACATGAGTTGGAATTGCTAAACCGAAAAACTCATCTTGAGTAGTTTCAATGTTGTTTAAATCACCTTCAAGTGCAGCGTGAACCATTGATCTTGTGTAAGAAAGATTCATACGTTTACCAACGCCGTATTCTCCACCAGTCCAGCCAGTGTTTACTAAGAATACATTTACATTATGTTTTTCAATTTTTTCACCAAGCATTTTTGCATATTCTACAGCTGGAAGCGGTAAGAATGGTGATCCGAAACATGTAGAGAATGTTACTTGTGGAGAAGTAACACCACGCTCAGTACCAGCTAATTTACTAGTAAATCCGCTTAAGAAGTGGTACATCGCTTGCTCTTTTGTTAGTTTACTGATTGGAGGTAATACTCCAAATGCATCAGCAGTTAAAAAGATAATTGCATGCGGATGTCCAGCAACACTTGGCTCAATGATATTTTGAATTGCTTGCATTGGGTATGCAGCACGAGTATTTTCTGTTAAAGTTGTATCATCATAGTCAGCTAAACGGCTATCAGATTTAACAACAACATTTTCTAACACTGTACCAAATTTAATTGCAGAGAAAATTTGTGGCTCTTTTTCAAATGTTAAATTGATACATTTAGCGTAGCAACCGCCTTCAATATTGAATACACCATTATCTGACCAGCCATGCTCGTCATCACCGATTAGCTTACGGTCTGCATCTGCAGATAATGTTGTTTTACCAGTTCCTGAAAGTCCGAAGAATAATGCTACATCACCTTCGCTACCAACGTTAGCAGAACAGTGCATTGGTAAAACATTATTTTGTGGTAATAGGAAATTCATGATTGAGAAAATAGATTTTTTCATTTCTCCAGCATATTCCGTACCACCAATTAAGATAATTTTCTTTTCAAATGATACAATAACAAATGCCTCTGAATTTGTTCCATCAACTACAGGGTCTGCTTTAAATGTCGGAGCAGAAACAATTGTAAATTCTGCTTCATGAGTTTGAAGCTCTTGCTCAGTTGGGCGAATAAATAATTGATGAGCAAATAAGTTGTGCCATGCAAATTCGTTAATTACTTGGATAGGTAAACGATACTCAGTGTCAGCACCAGCAAATCCTTTAAATAAGAATAATTCGTTACGATCTTTTAAGTAGTTAAGTACTTTGCTATATAATTTTTCGAATACGTCAGCAGAGATTGGTTGATTTACTGAACCCCAATCGATTAAATTTTCAACAGATGCCTCTTGAACAATAAATTTATCTTTAGGTGAACGTCCAGTATATTTGCCTGTTGAAACGCTAACTGCTCCTGTTGACGTTAAAATTCCTTCTTGTCTTGTTAGGACTTTTTCAACTAACTCAGAAACGCTTAGTTGGTTATACACTTGATTACTAGTAAGTAATTCGTTTAATTCAAAGTTTACATCAACTGTCTTCATATACTAATACCATCCTTTAAATATATTTGTCTGCCATGTAGGTATCTCGATAAATAGTATAACACATTTATTTTAATAGTGTATACTATTAGTTGGCAAAATGTGTTATGAATTTGATTAAAAAATAAATTTGAGTAAAATTTACTTATTAAATGAAGTAAGTTATTTAAATGTAAGTATAGTAATTAGTAATTTCCCATTAAATAGAAATGAATGTAGAGATAAAGTTATTGTAGAATTATGTCTAAGTTATGATGAAAATTGTTGACAAGAAAGTGAAATTTTAATATGATACTTTTCATACGGATACTCTCTTATCCCGAGTAGGTGGAGGGATACAGGCCCTACGAAACCCAGCAACCTCACTTTTAGTGAAAGGTGCTGAACCTGATGCAAGACTTTTTTTATGTCTTGGACGATAAGAGCGAAAGGCAAATACCAAGAAACCTTTCCTCAGGTAATATTTGAAAAGAGGAAGGCTTTTTTTTTGCTCAAAACTTAAATACAGTGGCAATTTCGTAATTTACACTGAGTTATCTTTATCTTAAATGGGAAACATAGGAATAGGAACAAACTTTTTATTCTTATGTTGAGAAAAAAGAGATCCGTCAATTCAATTTAGGAGGGGACTCAATGTCACAACGTCGTTTATTTACTTCAGAATCAGTTACAGAAGGACATCCAGATAAAATCTGTGACCAAATTTCAGATTCTATTCTTGATGCAATTTTAGCAAATGATCCGAATGCTCGTGTAGCAGCGGAAACTTCAGTTACAACAGGTTTAGTACTTGTTGCAGGTGAAATTACAACTTCTACTTATGTAGATATCCCAAAAATCGTTCGCGAAACAATCCGTGAAATCGGTTATGACCGTGCAAAATACGGATTTGATGCAGATACATGTGCAGTTTTAACTTCTATCGATGAGCAATCAGCAGATATCGCTCTAGGTGTAGACCAAGCGTTAGAAGCTCGTGAAGGTAGCATGTCAGATGAAGAAATTGAAGCAATCGGTGCAGGAGACCAAGGTTTAATGTTCGGTTTTGCTGTTAATGAAACACCTGAATTAATGCCACTTCCAATTTCATTATCTCACAAAATTGCTCGCCGTTTAACTGAAGTTAGAAAAAATGAAACAGTTTCATACTTACGTCCAGACGGTAAAACTCAAGTAACAGTTGAGTATGATGAAAACAACAAACCAGTTCGTATTGATGCAATTGTTGTATCAACGCAACATGGTCCAGAAGCTACTCAAGCTCAAATTGAAAATGATATTAAAGAACTTGTAATTAAACCAGTTGTACCAGCTGAGTTAATTGATGAAAACACGAAATTCTTTATCAACCCTACAGGTCGTTTCGTAATCGGTGGACCTCAAGGGGATGCTGGTTTAACAGGTCGTAAAATTATTGTTGATACTTACGGTGGATATGCTCGTCACGGTGGTGGCGCATTCTCTGGTAAAGATGCAACTAAAGTTGACCGTTCTGCTGCTTACGCTGCACGTTACGTTGCGAAAAACATCGTAGCTGCTGGCTTAGCTGAAAAAGCTGAAGTTCAATTAGCATATGCAATTGGTGTAGCTAAACCAGTTTCAATCGCTATTGATACTTTTGGTACAGGTAAAGTTTCAGAAGAAAAATTAGTTGAAGTAATTCGCAACAACTTCGACCTACGTCCAGCTGGAATTATTAAAATGCTTGACCTACGTCGTCCAATTTACAAACAAACTGCTGCTTATGGTCACTTTGGCCGTACAGATATCGATCTTCCTTGGGAGCGTACTGATAAAGCAGAAGTTTTAAAAACTGAAGCAGGTCTATAATAAAATGATTAAGGCTGAATATGGCATATGCTATATTCAGTCTTTTTTGTTTAGTAAGAATCATACTGTTTTATTCTACATATAGGTATACTTAAAAATCATTTTTCATAGGTTTAAATGACTAAATTAAAGTTTGTAATGGAGGAACCTATGAAAGCGATTATATGTACAAAATATGGTCCACCAGAAGTTCTTCAAATAACAGAAGTTGAGAAACCAAAAATAAAAGATGATGAGGTATTAATAAAAATACACGCAACAACTGTAACCGCAGGAGATGTAAAACTTCGAAGCTCCGATTTTCCTTATATGTATTGGCTGCTTTCACGCCTTATGTTTGGCCTTACTAAGCCGAAAAATCAAATACCAGGTTGTGAGCTTGCAGGAGAAATAGTCACGGTTGGCAAAAACGTAAGAAATTTTAAAACAGGTGATCAAGTTTTTGGATATAGTGGATTTACTTTTGGAGCTAATGCAGAATATATTTCTTTACATGAGGAAGGTGTTCTAGCTAAAAAACCAATAAATATGTCATTTGAGCAAGCTGCAGCTGTACCTGTTGGGGCGCTTACTGCATTACACTTTCTAAGGAGAAGTATTATTCAAAATGGACAAAAAGTACTTATTTATGGTGCTTCAGGAAGTGTTGGAACATATGCAATTCAGCTAGCTAAATATTTTGGTACAGAAGTTACCGCATTATGTAGTACATCAAATTTAGAATTGGTAAGGGCTTTAGGCGCAAATGAAGTTATCGATTATACAAATGAAGATCTGGCTAAGAGTAAGAAAACTTTTGATATTATTTTTGATACGGTAGGTAAAAGTTCCTTTTCTAATTGTAAAAGATTGCTTAACAAAGATGGCGTCTATTTGTTAAGTGCGGTATGGAAGCTTTCAGTTTATTTTCAAGCTATATGGAGTAATTTGATTAGTAATAAAAAAGCCATACTAGGTGTAGCAAATATGAACAATGAAGATTTAAACTATATAAAAGCACTTATTGAAGCGGATAAGCTAAAAGCTGTTATTGATCGCCATTACCCGCTTGATCAAATTGTTGAAGCACATCGATACGTAGAAAAAGGGCATAAGATGGGGAATGTCGTTATTAACATTCGAGGGATTTCAGACTTTTGACAAACGCTCGCTTTATTTGTTGCCTAGCCTGTATGTGCGGTGCTTATTATTATTTGTAGTTGTCTCGAAATATAAGCTGACCTTTTATCTACACAAAGAAATCCCTCAAAATGACCTTTTGAGGGATTTCTTTTATAGATTTTCATTTTGCTGTCTGATTTCTTCTCCAGCTAACATTATATTAGCTGTTTCAATTTTACGGTGCTCATCCACGGAATGACCTGGATCGAGATTATTAAGGTCTGCTTGTATTTTCATTTGTTCTTCGTTTCTGATGGGGTTATTTTTTTTGCTCAATTTTATTACCTCCATATATATAGTAGAAAGTCAATGAAACTCTCGTTGTTTTAGTCTTAACGAATTGACTAACTTCATTCAAATTTATAGAAGTAATTGGTTTTACTCGCTTAATTCATTTATTAATTTTTTAAAGGTGAGATAAGCAGGCTTAATCGTATAATCATCCTTCATAATACCAAATTGATGAAATAGGTCGTCTTTTGAACTATCAGCATCCCTTAAACCGAAAAATTCATAATGAGTAATATTTAATTCCTGGCGCAGTGAATAGACTGTTCGAATAATTACCTCAAGTACGATTGATTGTTGCTCATATGACCTTTTGATTTGTATAAATGGATTTTTGCCAGTTGGCCATCCATTCTCTGTAATGTGGATTGGAAGAGTTGACGGGAATCCATTACTATCCAATGTTTCTCGAAATTTACGTAGTATGTTTTCTACAGAAACAGCAACTTCCTCAATTTTTAATGGTTCCTCAAATACATCCACATAAAAATTATGACCTACATAATCAATTGAGTGAATTAATTCGTCCCCACCAATTTTCATTAAATTCTCCCAAAAATGTGGCACTGTCTTTTCTCCCTCAGGAACCGAGCCAAATCCAACTTTAATAGGTAAATTGTTATTTTCAATTTCTTCTTTTACAGTTAGAACGCCTTGTACAAGCGCTTCAAATACATATGGTTTGGAACCATCCATAAACGATAAATTAGGCTCATTCGTGATTTGGATTGAATCAAGGAAGGTGCTATACTCTTTAATTACTTTACGAACAAAATTTAACCAATAATCCAATGATAAGCTTGGATCCATGAGGCAGCCAATTGTTAAATCACCTAATAAACCTGCGTTTTTATATCGATTTAGAGCGTTAAATACTTTTTCTTCTGTTTCAGGTCCCATATAGACAGCATACATTCTTGGTAAAAGCTGATTAGTATTGCCCTTTAGCTCTTTAAGTGCAGAAGCTATTTTTTCATAGTTATCATCAGGACCAGTAGCTAATCCTATAGGTGTACCAGCTACGCTAAGGGGATAGATACCAAAAGTTAATCCAGTTGAATTCATCTACACCACTCCTTTAGTTAAATAGTAAATAATTATTTACTTGTTAAGTTGGATTAACCTATATAATTATGATATTATTGAATTATATCTCGGATAAATAATAAACTTTTATTTACTATATGTCAATTTAGAAATTTTTTCCTAGAAAGGTTTGTAATAAAATGAATTCAAATCCAAATCAAATCGCAGAAAAGTTCATCCAACTACTTCCTCTAGTTTTTAATAAGTTCAACAAGCCGGGCTCTAAAAATTCTTTAAAGAATAGGCAGTCCGAGCTAACTCATTTACAAAATCATATACTAGAAGATTTGTTTCAAACAGTAGATGGAATTTCAATTACAGAGCTAGCTCAAAATATAAGCATTTCAAAACAGCAAATGACTCCATTAATTATAAAATTAGAAGAAAAAGAATATGTATCTAAGATTCAAGATCCGAATGATAAACGAAGTGTAAAAATTATACTTACTGAAAAAGGTAAAAAAATTGTCACAAAACGATGGGAAGACTTATATCATATTTTTTGTGAACGGATTGGACAACTTGATGAGGAAGACTTACTTGATTTAGACTACTCAATGCATAAGATCATAAAAATACTTGGGAAATTAGATTAGAGAGTATATTGAAAGGGTGGAATCCCGATTAAGTATGCTTATTTTTGTTAAATTTTAGAAATCCTTGAACATTACTTATTAATCGTATATTATGTTTTAATATAACAACATACAAAATTGTATAACCTCATTGATATGGTATGAGGGTCTCTACCAGGAACCGTAAAATCCTGATTACGAAAAAGAATGTAATTTTATTTACATCCTTCTTCGTAATCAGGATTTTTTTTATTTTCGCACAATTATGAAAGTGACTAGGGAGGAAAAATAATGAAAACAGTCTATATAAATGCTACTTTTTTTACAATGGATCAAGAGAATCAAATTTTCGATAATGGTATGATGATCGTTCAAGATCAATTTATTACTTATGTCGGAAATCATTCTGAAGAGTTAATAAAGGATGCGGATCAAGTAATGAATCTTCAAGGGAAATGGGTAATGCCAGGACTTGTAAATACACATTCTCATATTCTTATGACGCTTTTACGTGGTATTGGAGATGATATGCTGCTAAAGCCTTGGTTAGAAACTAAAATATGGCCAATCGAAAGACAATATACAACGGAAATTGCTTCTGTAAGTGCACAACTTGGTATTTTAGAAATGGTTAAGTCGGGAACTACAGCATTCTCAGATATGTTTAACCCTAATGGAATCGATCCAAATGTTGTCATGGAGACAATTGGTGAAACTGGAATTAGAGGAGCATTTTCATATTCGATATTTAGCTTTGGAACAGAAGAAGAGCAAAGATTGAATCTTAAAGGTGCTGAGCAATTTTCAAAAGACTACAAAAGGTTTGCTGATGGCCGTCTAACAACGATGGTTGCACCTCATAGCCCATATGCATGTACACCAGAAGCTCTAATTGAAAGTGCACGTATCGCAAAAGAAAATGATTTAATGATGCACATTCATGTATCTGAAACAGATTATGAAATTCAAGATATTGAAGCCCGCTATTCAAACCGACCTGTAGAACATCTTCGCCAATTAGGTGTATTTAATCAGCCGACAGTAATGGCTCACGGTGTAGTTCTAAATGATGAAGAAAGAGCGATCCTAAAGGAATATGATGTACGAGTTGCTCATAATCCAATTAGTAATTTGAAGTTAGGTTCTGGCGTTGCTGATGTGGTTAGTTTATTAGACGCTGGAGTAAAAGTTGGTATAGCAACGGATAGCACAGCATCTAATAACAATCTTGACATGTTTGAAGAAGTGAGAATAGCTGCACTGCTACAAAAAGGAATGTATAAAGATGCTACGAAATTCTCAGCACAAACTGCATTAACTTTGGCTACTCGAGGTGGCGCAGAAGTTATAGGAATGGGACATACTGGCTCACTTGAAGCCAATAAAAAGGCAGATTTTATTACAATTTATCCATATGATAAAGAGCATTTACAACCATTAAGTAATGCATATTCACACTTACTATACGCTGCACGTGGTAGCGATGTATGTGATGTTTTCATTGATGGGAAAGCAATTGTAAAAGAGCGTATTAGTTTAACAATTGATGAAGAAAAAGTAATTGCAGAAGTAAATCGATTACAAAGTAGATTTGCTTAAAAGAAGTAAACAAAGAAGAGCAGGAAAAGGATTGTCCTGCTCTTTCTAATTTAAAAATATCGTTCATTGATGATTTTTAAATGATGTAACTCATGGCCTGCAATAATATAAGCAATAGCACGAGGTGTCGTTGGGTGATTTAGAACATTTCCCTCATTTTCTAATGTTTCATTAGATAAGTTTTCTAGCATAGATAAAGTCGCTTGACGAACAGTTTGATATTCATTAATAATTTGTTCTAGCTCAAGTCGGTTAAAATTTGCATTTTCATTATAGGCATTCTCATCAAAAGATGGCAATGGATTGTGATCCCCTCTTGCAATTGCCAAAAGACGATAACACATTATTCTTTCAGTATCTACTAAATGTCCAAGAACTTCCTTAATACTCCATTTTCCTTCCGCGTATCGATATTCAGATTTTTCTTTCGAGATTGCTTTAAAAAAGTTTCTTGATTCCTCTAATTGTTTCCTTAAAATAGCTTGTAAGTCACCTTCAGGAACTAGCTCAATATAACCTTTAAAGTGTGGATTATATTCATTTGAATTTGGTCTGGACATCAATTAATCACCCCAACGTTTTTATTTAAGATTTAAAGAGTAAGTAGTACAATAAAGAAATTATAACTAATGGTAAAATTTTGTAAATAGAAGTTTGAAAAATAAAAATATTAAGGGTGATTAATATGAATATTCAGCTGAAGCAACGTTTTAAGCAATTTGCAAAAAATGAATGTGAAAATTCTAGTAGATTATATGAATATTTATCATTAAAAATTGCAGAAGACGAAGAGATTCATGATTTATGTACTTTTGCGCTTGATGGTCAACCTATTCCAAATTTATTATTAGGTTCGATTCATTATTTATTATTGAATGGTAATCATCATCCGTTAAAAGAGTTCTATCCAAGCCTAGTAGAAACACCAAAGAAATTAAAAGATTCCTATCCATATTTTCAGGATTTTTGTAAAAAATTTAGAAACGAAATTATTCAGCTTATTCAAACGAAAATTGTCCAAACAAATGAAGTGAGACGTTGTGCATATCTTTATCCATGCTTTTCTTATATTTATCAAAAGGTTAATAAACCAATCTCGTTAATAGAAATTGGAACTAGTGCTGGACTTCAACTATTATGGGATCAATATAAGTATTCTTATAGCACAAGCGAAACTATTTATGGAAATATAAAATCGGATGTTCTGATCAATTCGGAGGTAAATGATAAGGGCCTAATTAATCTCCCATTATTAGATAAAGTGCCTCCAGTTGTTGATCGATATGGAATAGATTTACACGTAAATGATTTATCAAATGAAGAAGACTATTTGTGGCTAAAAGCCTTAATTTGGCCGGAGCATTTTGAACGAAGAGAATTATTTGAAAAAGCCGTTATAAGTATGAAGGAAAATGAAATCAATTTAATAGAAGCAGACGGGATTAAAATATTACCAGAAGTCGTTAAACAACTATCAAATGATTCCATTCTATGTATTTTTCATACACATGTCGCAAATCAAATCCCAGTTGAGGGAAAACAAAGTTTACTAAAAACTATTGAAGGTATTGGTGAAAATAGAGATGTGTTTCATCTATATAATAATATTTGGGATCGAATGTTACATCTTGACTATTATATTGATGGGGTAAAGTATGAAGAAGTAATTGGTGAAACAGAAGGTCACGGGAAATGGTTTGAATGGAGGGTTTAGTAAAACATTAAGAAATAGCAATGAAATGAGGGAGCAAAAATGGAGATTAAAGGAATCAATCATTTGTTGTTTTCAGTATCTAATCTTGATCTAGCGATCGATTTCTATAGAAACGTATTTGATGCAACTCTCTTAATGAAAGGTAGAACAACAGCCTATTTTGACTTGAATGGAATATGGCTTGCATTAAATGAAGAGAAAGCTATTCCTAGAAATGAAATTCATCATTCATATACTCATATGGCTTTTACAATAGACGAAGACTCCTTTGAAAAAATGTATGATAAATTAGTTCAACTTAAGGTAAATATATTGAATGGTCGTGAAAGAGATAAACGAGATAAAAATTCAATTTATTTTACTGATCCAGATGGACATAAATTCGAATTTCATACTGGTACCCTGCGAGATCGGATTGAATATTATAAGCAAGCAAAGCCACATATGGATTTTTATATTTAGTTGTTGGATAGAAAGTTTAAATAAACTTTCTACGATAAATATCTTGAATTAAAGATATTTTTTGATACAATATAGTTAAGAGTTCGGTAAATTGATATTGAAATCATCGTATTAAACGTATTAAACAGATAGGTTAATACGATATCTAGATGAATTATACTTTAATATAATATCTCAAATTAAAGATAAAAACAAAAGGAGCGATAAACTATGTTCGAAACAATTAATAGTAAACAATTAGGTCAAGCTGATCACGGTTGGTTAAAAACAATTCATCATTTTTCATTTGCAAATTATTATGATCCAAGTAATATGAACTTTGGTGTATTAAGAGTATTAAATGATGATTTAATTAAAGCACACAGAGGATTTGGTACTCATCCACATAGTGATATGGAAATCATAACATATGTCATTAATGGGAATTTAACTCACGCTGATAGTATGGGGAATAAACATGAAATTGGACGTGGTGATATTCAGTACATGAGTGCTGGAACGGGTGTGTATCACAGTGAACACAATATGGGCAAGGATTTATTAAGATTAATTCAATTATGGATTATTCCTGACAAAGCAGGTCATACTCCAAATTACGGTGACTTAATATCAGATTGGGAAAAAAGAGAAGGAAAATGGTATCATATGGTATCTCCTGTTGAAGGGAGTGCCCCAATTAAAATTCACCAAGATGCAAATATTTACTCGCTTGCATTAAATGAAAATGAAGAAATTACTTTTGAAATGAAAAAGGATCGCCAAGCGTATTTAGTCTTATTAGAAGGAAATGCCATTGTGAATGGAGAACTAATGGAAGCTAGTGATGCTGCAAAAATAATTGAAGAAGATATTAAAATAAAATCAAAAGATTTTTCACATTATTTAGTAGTAGAAATGAAAAAATAGTAGATGAAATGATCTAATTATTGGAGGGGAAATAGGTAATGAAAACAAGTATTAAATGGGATGGCAAGTTAGCCTTTTCAGGAATTGCACCATCTGGCCATGAGATAAAAATGGATACTGCCGAGTCTTTAGGTGGAGACAATAGTGCACCTACACCAGTTGAACTATTAATTAATGCAGTCGCAGGTTGTACTGCAATTGATATCGTATTAATCCTAGAAAAAATGAGATTAAAATTAACTTCATTCGAAATTGAAGTAAACGGTGAACGAGCTGAGGAGCATCCTAAGCGATTTACTGACATTCACTTGCATTATATATTAGGTGGAGAGTTAGATACAGAAAAAGTTCGAAAAGCGATCAAATTATCAAAGGATAAATATTGCTCAGTAGCTCATTCTTTAAACGCTAACATTACAGCAAGTTTCACTTTAAATGGAACGAAGGATAATGAAGTACTATAATTAAATGTAGCTGCCTCTAAAGTGAAAGTACTTTTGGGGTAGCTTTTTTAATTGGCATTTCAAAATAAAAACCAGCATTTTGCTGGTTTTTAAACTTACTCTTCATTATCCAATTGTTTTTTTACATAAGTAGGAAGCATAAAGCACCCAACATGTAGATCTGTATTATAATATTTTGTTTCAATCCCTAGCTTATTCCATTCATCAGCTTTAATGTCTTTAATTGGGTCGTATTTTTTTGATGCAAATCCGAATAACCAATGACCAGATGGATAAGTTGGCATATGGAATTGATATACTTTTGAAATCGGAAATGTTTCTTTAATTTTGGAATGTGCACGTTTCATTTCGTGCGCGTAACTAGCGTAGTATGGACTTTCATGCTGGTTAATTAGAATACCTTCTTCACTTAATACCCGTTTGCAATTGTTATAGAAAGCAACTGTAAAGAGCCCTTCACCAGGCCCAATAGGATCTGTTGAATCTACCAAAATCAAATCGTAATAACCTTCATCAGCTTCTTGTACGAACTTTAGGCCATCTTCGAAATATAAGGTTAATCGATTATCTTGATCTAATTTTGAGGCTGTTAATGGTAAGTATTGTTGGCATAGCCTTACTACTCGCTCATCAATTTCTACCATATCAACAACTTCCACACCTGGGTAACGTAGTACTTCACGAGCAGTACCACCGTCGCCCCCACCGATAATTAGTACTTTTTTAATGTTTGGATTTACAGCCATTGATACATGCGTAATCATATCATGGTAGATAAATTCATCCTTTTCAGTCACCATCATATAACCATCTAGAGTAAAGAATGTTCCAAATGTTTCACTTCTAAAGAAATCGATTTGTTGAAATTCACTTTTTTCAGAATGAATATGTTCTTGAACCTTTATGGAGAACTTCGTATCTTCTTGGTGATTTTCTGTATACCATAAATCCATTAAATTTTCCTCCAAACTTCGATCGACGACCTTTATTACATAAGGATCATCATCATCGTTGATTGTGATCGTTCCTTCTGATTTTAAATAAAGATAATGCTGAATCAATTCAGTTGAAATTAGTTCACCAGGTATACAAAGAGGGATACCAGGAGGGTATATCATGATTGATTCACCACTAATTAATCCACTAGCATCATGAATTGAAATAATTCGTTTTGGATGATAGTACGCTTCTCTAGGAGTCATGACCATTTTAGGATTTTTTAATGCAACACTTATATCTGTTTCAAGTTTTGGAAGTTTACCGTAATATCGGTCACTAATGTCTCTTAATGCATCAATTAAGGTTTGGATGGTGTCTTCATTATCGCCTAGCGAGATAATTGCTAAAATGACATTAGGTTCGGCAAGTTCGATTTGAATTTTATATTCTTCTGCAAGCATGTCATATACTTTAAAACCAGACATTCCTAAATCTGAAACTTTAACAACGAGTTTTAACTCATCGTAATCGAATACTCCAACTCCATTTCGATATGAATCTTGCGTAATACATTTTAATCCTTTTATGGAGTTAATTTCTTCTTTAGCTTTTCTTGTTAAATTGAGTAATTTTTCAAAGCGTTCATGACCTTCTAATACTAATTTCTTTCTTGCAACATCGATTGAACACATAAGTAAATAGGAAGCAGATGTTGTTTGAAATAAATTAATTGTAGATCGAACCCTATTTTTAGTAATGATCCCATCATTATGTAGTAGAACTGATGCTTGTGTTAAAGCACCACCAGTTTTATGCAAACTAAGGGTAACAAGGTCAGCACCAAGAAGGGCAGCGTTACTTGGTAAATCAGGGTGAAACGAAAAGTGAGCACCGTGGGCTTGGTCTACTAAAACTGGAATCCCTCTGGAATGACCAATGTCGATAATTTGTTTTAAATCTGAAGTTGCTCCAAAATAAGTTGGATTTATAATAAGAATGGCTTTAACATCCGAATTTAAATCTAAGGCATGAAGAACAGATTTTACTGAAACGCCATTTACAATTCCATACTCATAATCGATTTCTGGTTCAATAAATACTGGTTTAGCACCCGCTAAGATTAAAGCATTTATTGCGGATTTGTGTACATTCCTTGGTAGGAGAATTTTATCTCCGTGTTCAAGGGCGCTCATAATCATATATTGAACCCCAGAAGTCGAACCATTTACTAACATATAAGCGTTATCTGAATGAAAGGCATCTGCTAATAAAGTTTCGGCTTCTTGGATTACACCTGTTGGATGCGATAAGTTATCAACACGCTTTGAAGAATTGACATCCATCTTAAGAGCCATATCACTCCAAAGCTCTCTTAATTCCTCGAGTGAATTACCTCTTTTATGCCCGGGAACATCAAAGCTTGTAATATCTTCCTTAGCATAACGAACTAATTCAGTTAAAAGCGGTGTTTTACTGTGATCCATCATCCATCAATATCCTCCACATCAGGACCATTCCATAAATTTTTACCGTAAAAGATTTCATCCATCTCATACTTCACTTTTTCTTCTATTTGTGAAATTTCATCCGCGTCTAATTTTTCTTTTGTGTAACCAAAAAGATAATTATCTAAATTAAATTGTTTCAACTTGCATTTCGTATGGAAAATATTTTCTTGGAACACATTCACATCAATCATTTGATACATGTCCTTTATTTTTTGAGGAATGTAATTTTGGATTGAGTTTATATCATGATCAATAAATAATTTATAACCACTAACATCACGAGTAAATCCTCGAACACGATAATCAATTGTCATAATATCGGCATCAAATTGGTGAATTAAATAGTTTAAGGCTTTTAAAGGAGAAATTTCTCCACAAGTAGATACATCAATATCTGCTCTAAACGTACTAATTCCATCATCCGGATGATATTCTGGGTAAGTATGAACAGTAATATGACTTTTATCTAAAGCTGCTACTACTAGCTCCGGTAATGGGCCAGGTGATTCGGAAAAATTTTCAGATGAAGGATTATCAACCGGACCTTCTGAAACGAGAATCGTAACACTTGCTCCTTGGGGATCATAATCTTGTTTTGCAACATTTAAAATATGAGCTCCAATTATATGTGTAACTTCAGTTAAAATTTTTGTTAAACGGTCAGCGTTATATTGTTCATCGATGTATTGAATATATGCTTCACGTTCTGCTTTTGTTTTTGTAAAGCAAATATCATACATATTAAAACTTAGTGATTTTGTTAAGTTATTAAAACCATAAAGTTGAAAATTATTTGACGATGAAATATTCATCTATTGTCCTCCTAATTTTACAAAGTAAAAAAGTACGTACGAAAAGTAAAAGCGACTGTATAATAGTCGCTAGTGTAACTACTCAATATATATTGTTTGTTTTTGAATTATTCATTATTCACATAAGTTGATGATTGAGGAGTTACTGATCGATAATGTCTTTTGTTGTTTAATTTAAAATATTCAGAAAATAAAAAGTCTGAAAATGCTTAAGCCTTTTTAGATAGTAGGATTGGTGGTTGTGGTGTAAAGATTAGTTCAAATTCCAGTACTAATTGATTAAAGATACTATTCCAATCCTGTGTTAATGCATAATCTCTTGCTTTTTTTGACATATGCTTCAACATCTCGCTTCCATGTAAGCAATCCTCAATTGCTTGGCAAAAAGAAGATGTATTTTGTGGCTCACAAAGGACACCAGTTGAATAATCTCTAATTATATTTTTAACTCCACCTGCATTTGCACCAATCACTGGTGTTCCACACGCCATTGCTTCGAGTACTACATTTCCAAATGTTTCAGTATCAGAAGGAAAGACCATTAAATCAGACACACCGTAAATCTCAACTAAGTCTTTTTTTTGAAGGTAGCCTGTATAAATAATTTGATCAGTACCTGTTTTCTTGATCATTTCTTCTTTTTTGGGGCCATCTCCAACGATTAACCAAGTTAAATTTTTGTTAAAACGTTGCTTAGTGTAGTTTATTATTTTCGATAAGGTTTCTAAATCCTTTTCAGGTGCAATTCTGCCAACAAAACAAACCGTATATTTAGACGTAATATTATATTTTTGTTTTATTTCATTATGATTCATAGTTGGACGAAAGATCGAACAGTCAACGCCATGGGTCCAAATAGAGAGATTGCTAAAACCTTTTGTCTCTAAATGATTGAATGTATCCTTCGAAGGAACAAATATTTTTTGAGTCGGTTTATGAAACCAATCTAAATACTTCCATAAAATATTTTCTAAGAATGTTAAGTTATAGTACTGAAGATAATGGTCAAAATTTGTGTGGTATGAAGCAACCAAAGGGATTTTCATTTTTTTAGCAATATGGAGCCCACTTAATCCAATCGTAAATGGTGTTGCGATATGGATAATATCTGGATTAAATTCTTTAAGCGTCTTTTTCATTTTAGAAAGGTTTGGAAATGAAATTTTACATTCAGGATAAATTTTAAATGGTACAGATTTTAATCTTGTTACATCTTGCGTTGATGATAAACCGTAGTCCTCAGGAGCAAACACATGATATGAATGGCCATGATCTTTTAAGTAATTTGTAAATCGATTTAAAGTTTTGGCAACACCATTTACTTGAGGAATATAGGTGTCTGTAAAAATAGCTACTCTCATAACTTCTCCTCCTTACAAATGATAGATAAAAAATTGTGAAATAAATGTAGTAAATATACCAAGTAATATTCCGAAAAACACATCTGATGGATAATGTAAGCCAAGATAAATTCGAGAGAAAGAGACACACAAAACTAAAGGAAGTAAAATAAATGACGTAAATGGTAAATAAATCATTATAGGAAGTGCAACAGAAATAATTGCCGTTGTATGACCAGAAGGGAAGGAATGATCTTTTAAAGGATTTTTTAGCACAAAAGTACCTTCTAGTTTAAGATAAGGTCTTTTACGTGGATAAAAACGTTTAAGAAAATGAACAGGAATATGGCTAAGAGAAAGGGTGCAACAACATAAGATTGATGCTTCATGTAATTCACCTTTGGAATAAAGTAATAAAATTAATGCTGATGCAATTGTAAAAGTAGCTCCGCCAAGATGTGTAATATTACGAAAGAAAAAATTCAAGTAACGCTTCTGGAACAATGAATTAACGCGATAAAACAGTTGACATTCATATGTGTGAATCTTTTGAAGAATAGCGCTCATTTTTCATCCTCCATTATGTTGATATTTGTAACTTCATTATAAAAAGGGTTTATGGATTTAAATAGAAGCTTTTGTAAATGAATAATTTAGATATGTAAATTTTTATTAAACGGATTGGAGCGGGGAGGAACAAGGTTTTACAATAATCTTGAAATCAAATAAATTTGTGAAAAGTGCAAATAAAAAATGGGAAAGTGCAAATAAAAAGGCTAAAACTACAAATAAAATCTTGAAGGTGCAAATAAAAAAGCTGAAACTACAAATAAAACTAGCAAATCTGCAAAAAAGACCACAAATCATAAATAAACTGAGCCGAAACAACAGTAATTACATGAAATTACCATAAAATAAATTAGAGCAGGCCAAATTTATCAGTAAACCCAAAAAAAGAGAAGGCTTTAATCCAGTCCTTCTCTTTTTCCTATTATTACAGCACAGTATGTAAAATATCCTCAAATTATTTTGACAGATTTTCTTCTACTTTTTTATAGAATTGTCCTTTTTCAATATATTCTCTACGAATTCGATCCATATCAATGATGTCTTCCTCTGTTAATTCACGTACTACTTTTGCAGGTCTACCAAATGCTAATGTGTTAGGAGGTATTACTTTTCCGCCTGGAACTAAGCTGCCTGCACCAATCATTGCACCTTCACCGATTTCGGCACCATCTAAAACGATTGAACCCATACCAACTAATGCATTCTTTTTAACTGTACAACTATGTAAAATAACACTATGTCCAATTGTTACGCCATCTTCTAAAATTAGAGGGCATTTTGGGCTTTGGTGAAGAACAGATAAATCTTGAACATTTACATCATTTCCAATGATTGTATCATTAACGTCGCCACGGATTACTGCACCAAAAAATACACTACTATTTGCTCCAATTGTGACAGAACCGGTAACAGTTGCAGTTGAAGCGATAAAAGCTGATGGTTCGATTTTGGGTTGCTTCCCTTTGTATGGTAATATCATACTATACCGTTGCCAAGCATATAAAAATACGATGATTGTTTAGTTGAAATTGTCTAAACAACAAGGCAACGAGTTCACCTCCATAATATTTACTTCAATATGAGTATAACTTATTTTAACAATATGTAATTAATGAAAAATAGGGAGGAGTGAAAAAATGTCACTACCTAAAAATCCGATCCAATTAATGCCAAAAGTTTATAAAGCTGTTTTTCCTTTAGTGCATCAGGAATTAAACTATTGGAGAAATTTTGCAACGACAATCCCAGATCCAGAACTTAGAAAACAAGCACTAATGAGTATCGATACAAAAACATTCCATTGTGAAGGTGGTGCAATTTTAGCATTACTTTCTGAAAAGAATTTAAAACCAGTAATAGAATTTATCGTTGCATATCAAACAATTAGTGATTACTTGGATAATTTATGCGATCGTAGTACTTCGCTTGATCCAGTTGATTTTGAAGCACTACATGAGTCAATGATTGATGCGGTAAAATGTCAAAAATCAGATCAAATGTATTATCGCTTTCGAGAAGAACAAGACGATGGTGGATATTTACGTGCACTAGTTTCAAAGTGTCATAGTAGTTTAAATCAATCGAAGCATTATGAGGGAATTAAAGAGTACTTAGTTCAACTTGCTGATTATTATTGTAAGTTACAAATACATAAGCATGTAAAAAAAGAAGAACGAGTACCTAGATTAACAAATTGGTTTGAAAAATATCAACCAGAACTTTCTGACTTAGAATGGTATGAATTCTCTGCGTGCGCAGGTTCAACACTTGGGATTTTTTGTTTAGTTTCTTATTCATTTAACGAAGTGATTTCTGAAAAATTATTTGAACAAGTCTATAAGAGTTATTTCCCTTATGTACAAGGACTTCATATACTACTAGATTATGTAATTGATCAAAAGGAAGACGAAGAAGGCGGAGATTTAAATTTCTGCAGTTATTACCCGTCTAAAGATGTCATGTTAAATAGGATTGAGTATTTTTCAACTAAAAGTGATCAAGCCTTAAAAGATTTAAAAGACTATCGTTTTCATCGAATGATCTGCCAAGGATTACTAGGTATTTATTTGGCTGATAAAAAAATGGCAGGACCAGACGAGATGAAAAGAATTAGAAGAGGGATTGTTAAGAACGGTGGCTTAACATCATTCTTTTTCTATGGAAATGCTAAGTTATATTTTAAATTAAAAGAGTTAAAGGCGAGCAATAGAAGGGTCAAGGAATCAGTATAAAGGGGTATGCACCACACAGGCAAACCAATGTGAAAACTCCAGTAAAAAAGGATCGTTAATTTGGTCTTACCCCTGTCAAGTAGACACTTAAATAAAAGGTACATTATCTAAGCAGCCTTAGCCCTATATTCTATAGGGCTAAGGTTATTTAACTTTTTCTGAAATCGTTTATTGTTGTAAAACTTAATATATTTTTTTACTGCTATTTTAACCTCTTGCGAAGTCTCAAAACGATAACGGTAAAAACATTCAGTTTTAAAATGACTAAAAAAACTTTCCATACATGCGTTATCTAAACAATTTCCCTTTCTAGACATGCTTCCCTTAATATTGTATCTGTTTAAAAGTTGGTTATATCTAATTGATGTGTACTGGAATCCTTGATCACTATGTAATATGAGACCTCTTACATCCCTATTTTTTATAGCTTCTTTTAAAGTATCAGCCACTAACTTTAGGTCATTTCTTTCACTTATTTTATAAGCGACAATCTCATTATTATATAGGTCTAATATAGAAGATAAATAGATTTTCTTCCCGTTAAAAAGTAAGTAGGTAATATCTGTTACCCATTTTTCATTTGGACGTTTAGCTGAAAATTCTCTATTTAAATAGTTTCTTGAAAGGACAAACTTTTCTTTGCGTCCAAAGTGTTTCCATTTCTTTTTTCGTATCTTAGCTTGTATCTTATTTGATCTCATCAAACGATATATTTTCTTATGATTCACTTTTAGTCCATACACCTTACTCAGCCAAGTTTTAACTCTTGGATAGCCATAACTCCAATTAATATCTGGATCTTGTTGGCATTCAATAATTTTTTTCACTATTGATTGATCTTCTAAATCTTTTTTAGTAGGGCTACTCTGACGTGTTAACCATTTGTAGTACCCACTCTTTGAAACACCTACTATCTTACATAAAATAACAACTGTGAATTGATCCTTAAGCTCATGAATTATACTGTATTCTATTGATTTTTCTTTTCCTGTATCATCCTCCTTTTCGCAGCTAAGAGCTTTTTTAAATAAGCGTTCTCTGCTTCTAATCGGTTGATCTTTTCAGCATCATTTTCATCATCTCTTTTGATTTTCCTTCTAAATAAAATGTCTGATTTCCCTCTTTTTTCTTCTAATCCTTGGATTCCTTCTCTTTTGTAATGAGTTATCCATCTTTGAATGGTCGTATATCCTATATCTAGTTCTTTAGCTATTGTTCTAATCCCCATATCCTTTTCAAAGTACAAATCAATAGCTTTCAACTTAGTTTCTTTAGAATAAGTTTTTCTAATTTTCCCCATAAAAAAATCCCCTCCATAATAGACAGTACGATCCTTTTTTTTGACTGTCTACTATAAGGGGATAATAACAATTTCAAACGATCCTTTTTCGCGTTTATTAATTTAAAGCTTCACTTTTTTTATTTAAAGCTTCACTTTTTTCAGAGAAAAATATCTTCATAAGTGGTGGAGTTACAATTGTTGTGATTAATACCACTATAACAAGGATCGCAAACATTTCCTTACTTAAAAGATTATTTGCTAAACCAGTTGATGCCATAATTAGGGCAACTTCCCCTCGTGATACCATTGCTGAACCAATTCCGAGTGAATTTTTAGTTGGAAATCCAGCCAATTTTGCTCCTAATGCTCCACCAATTAGTTTCGTTAAAATAGCGATAATACTTATCATAATAATAGTCGGAATCGAATGGCTTAACCCAGTAAATTGAACTGATACACCTATTAAAGTGAAAAACACAGGTACAAATACAGAGTAAGCAATCGTTTCGACCTTTTCAAAAACTTCTTGTTTAAACTTAGTAACGGATATCGATATTCCTGCGAAATAAGCTCCGATTATTGCAGCAATTCCTGTTTGGTCTGCAAAGGCTGAGAATAAGAAGCATACTATTAAGGCAGCAGAGATTAGTGTTTCTGAAACGTTTAGTTTTATAAACTTTTTTAAGAACCAAGGTACAATCTTCCAACCTATTAATATGGCAAATGTAAAAAATATAAACTTTTTAAATAAAAGAATTGGTAAACTAACGGCACTACCACTGAAACTCATAACAAATGCTAAAGCTATGATGACAACAATATCATCAATTACAGCAGCACCTAAAATTGTTGCACCATCTTTTGTTTTAAGTTTACCCATTTCTTTTAATGTAGCCACAGAAATACTTACGCTAGTCGCAGAAAGAATCAGTCCCAAAAAAATAGCTTCAAATTGACTTAAGTTTATGGAGATACCATAAAGATAACCTGAGAATAAAGGGAATAGTATACCAAGTACACCTACATAAGAAGAAGCTTTCCCAGTTCGTTTAAATTCATTAACATCAGTTTCTAAACCTGCAATAAACATAAGTAAAATGACACCAATTTCGCTCATTTCATGTAATGTTTCTGTTTCAGTAATGATTCCAAGTACAGCTGGACCTAGTATGATTCCTATTAATAGCTTTCCTAAAACTGCAGGTTGACCAAGCTTTGTACTTAAATCCCCAAAAACTTTAGAGGCAATCAATATAATCGCAAGTTGCACGTAAAGCATAAATTCATCTCCTGTCTGAACGCATAAAAAAAGAACCTGCCACAATAGGGTAAGTAAAATAGTACATACTTATCCCTATCGTGACAGGCTCCTCCGAACAATGCATTAAATTTAATCTAAGTATAAACTAAAATTGAATTAGAAAACAAGCTTAAGTAATAGATTGCTAACAATAAAAATAGGAACTTAGTTTAATAGAATTAATAAAATAAGCGAAATAAAATAAGCAAAATGAAGGAGTATAAAAGAAATGGCACTTTTAATTTTTCGGAAAAATAACATATGTTTTAGTACGAAAGAGTGTACATAAATTAAAATCATACTCCCAAAGAAACCGTAGAAATACCCATAAATTACCCAAAGGGTCATCTGATTAACTTGTGAAGATTCAGTACGAAATCCTCTGTATAATGAAACAAGATAAAAAACTGACCAGTAATTGATGAATGCAATTAATCCAATTAATAATAATATCCAATTCGAATTCCGTAAAATGAACTGAAAAACATTACGAAATATTTTATTCCAATTGTTTAGGTTTGTAGTCAACTCTTCACGCCCCTAGAGTTGGTTTAGATCAATCAACTACGAATTGGTTTGTATGAACAAATCAATTAAGTGGTTATATCTTTACATAATATTCAATTGATTCCATGAATACGCCGTTATTAGATAGTATTAATAATTTTTTGTAAATATTTATAGATTGATAAAGTTACTAGATAATTAAATTTTATGTTTTAACTAAAAAGGATATGTTCTTAATAAAAAACTTGATGGTTTGTTTATAAAACTTCATTAGAAAACGAGTAATTTAAACAAAAAAAGAGGCCCAATAAGTAAATAACTTAAGAGGCGCTCTGTTTAATTTAATTTTTAGTTGGTTCAATTTGAGTAAAAATATCTCGATGAACTCTTTTCATTTCTTCAAAAAATTGTTCGCGTTTAATATTATTATTATCTAATATTTCTTTGAATGATTTTGTTTTACCTTTTTGAGCGATGATATTCTCTAAAGGTTTATTTGAAAGTTTTGCTACAACTGCAATAAAAACTAACTTCTTCATTTCCATTTTATGTTGCTCAACAGCTTTATTTATATTAGCTTCAGGTTGGTTTAAGTAATTTGAAATATACTTAACAACTTCTTTTTTGTGATTTTCTAACATTTTATTTGCTTTATGGTGATGATGATGTCTATGATGTTCACCATCTTCTGTTGTTGCATCGTGATCATGATGTGGATGGACATAATAATTTGCTGACGTGATGTTTTCGGCATTTACTGTAATTGTACTAAGTGTAAAAAGACTAACTACTGCACCTGCAAAAATAGCTTTTTTCATTTTGAAAACCTTCTTTCTTTGTTTGATTTTTTTATCTTTACCAATTTTCCAAGAAAAATTTACCATTAATGAATTTTTAATGAATTTTTAAGGTATTTATAATGGATAAGAGGGGGTCAAAACAAAATTCTATGTAGTACTTTTAAAAAAAATGGGGGAGAAAATAAAAAAACTGTCTTAAATTAGACAGTTTTTTCTTAAGCCCTTTTTTCAATTGCTAATATAAAAGGAGGATTATTTGCTTGATTAATAAATCGATAAGTTAATACATGTGCCAAGTCTTGAGGGATGTTTTGAGCAAAGTTCATTAATGCATCTTTTTCAACTTCTCCGCCTTCATGACCATGATAAATTACAACTACGATAATCCCTTCTGGAGCCATCATTTCGAGTATTTGTTCTATTGCAGAAATGGTTGACTCGGGGACTGTTACAACTGATTTATCACTACCAGGTAAATAACCAAGATTAAAAATTGCACCTTTTAATTTCTCGTGTAATGAAGTTGGGATTACTTTTTTTACTTCTGCATGACTTCTTTGCAATAGTGTAACTTGATTGCTTAAATTTTCATTGTTTATTCTTTCAGTCGTCTTTTGAATAGCTAGTTCTTGGATATCAAATCCGTAAACATGTCCAGTTTCACCAACCAATTTTGCTAAAAATACTGTATCATGACCATTACCCATTGTGGCATCAATGGTAATATCGCCTTCTTTAACAGTTGATTGGAGAAGCTTTCTAGCGTACGGTAAAATACGATCTAGAATCATGTTAATTGTACTCGATTATTTGCGTATTTACCTTGCCAGCTATTTCTACGTTCAAACTCACGATCAATTGCATTCAGTACTTCCCATTTTTTTAAGCTCCACATTGGTCCGATTAATAAGTCAGGTGGACCGTCCCCAGTAATTCGATGTACGATTACATCACTTGGAATGATTTCAAGCTGATCAACGACTAATTTAATATATGCGTCAAAATCCATGAATTCAACTAGTCCTTTTTCATATTGCTTCATCATTGCCGTACCTTTTAGTAGGTGAAGTAAGTGAATTTTAATTCCTTGGATATCAAGCTTAGCAACTTCCATCGCAGTTTCCATCATCATTTCTGGTGTTTCAAGAGGTAACCCGTTAATGATATGTGAACAAATACGGATGTTGTGCTTTCTTAATTTTTCTACGCCTTCTACGTAAGTTTTATAATCATGTGCACGATTAATAATATTTGCAGTTTTTTCGTGAACAGTTTGTAATCCTAATTCAACCCATAAATAAGTTCGTTTATTTAAATCTGCAAGATATTCAACGACATCATCCGGTAAACAATCCGGTCTTGTTGCGATTGATAAACCTACTACGCCTTCTTGCTCTAATATTGGTTCGAACTTTTGTTTTAATACTTCTACTGGTGCGTGAGTATTTGTGTATGCTTGGAAATAGCCTAAGTACTTTCCGTTTTGCCATTTCTCATGCATTTTATCTTTTATTTTATGAAATTGAGTTACAACATCCTCAGCTCGATCTCCTGCAAAGTCGCCTGAACCAGATGCGCTACAAAAAGTACAACCCCCAAACGCAACTGTACCATCTCTATTTGGACAATCAAATCCAGCGTCAATTGAAACTTTAAAAACTTTTTCGCCAAATTGTTGTCTTAAATGATAATTCCACGAATGGTATCTTTTATGATCTATTGTATATGGAAAAGGATTGTTTTTTGTCATTCCTCATCCCTCCCTTAATTTAAGTCAATATTATCGATTTTATCATGCTCTAAAAAGAAAACCAAATGGAAAAACCTTTCTTATTTGTAAAGAAATGATTGTACTCCGATTGAAAGGTTCGGAAATACTATCCTTGAGGTAACCTACATATCGGATACTTCATTAAAGTCTGAAGGAGGTATTTTCTTGGGAATAACAGATCGCGCATTCGGACAAGAACAAGTACAAAAAGCAAAAGAAGCGTATGATTACGCAGTAGGACAATTAGAAATTGGGATGAGACAAGAGCATTATAATGATATTGAATACTCACAAGCACAGGCAGGTGTTGAAGAAGCACTTATTGAGCTTGAAAAAGTTGCAAACCTTGCAAATGCAGAAAATAAAGATGAGTTCTATCGTTTACGTAGACAATTAACACAACTACAACATCAGATGATTATAACTCCGCACTAAAGGAGATTAGAGTATGCAAGAATACGTTCAAGAATATGCAATCCTTGGGAGGAAACCAAAAGTGGTAAAAAAGAAATCAAAAAGTAATAACCCTGAACAAACAACCAAAAATAAAACGAATACAGAGTTCTCAGGTGAACTTTCTGCAGTAGACCAAGTGAAAATAAATAACGCTAAAAAAGGTCAACCACAGAGATCAAAGCAGGGATAATGAAATAGAAAAGCAATCTTAAAAGAAGGCATCAGCGCCTTCTTTTTTAAGTATGTTGAAATATAGAACTGTCAATATGGAAAACGTCTATTCTGTGACCATTATTGATGATAAGTTTGTCATTTTTTGATGTTTTATTTATGGTTGTAAATGTTTAATGAGTAGTTTTACAATCCCAACAAACTCTAAAAATTATTTATTTTTTCAGAGGTTAAAAATCTTAAGTCCTTATTTTTCGAACAAAGTTCATATGATTAGTTAAAAAGTTGATGTCGTTTTTAGTTGACCTACAAACTGATTAATAAACTGTTATTTACTCAAAGTAAAGGATTTTAAATTAGGTTTTTAGTGTAGACTTGTTTGATGAATAAGTTGATTGGAATGGAGGGGTGCTCGACTCCTATGGGAAATGCGGGAAGGCTGAGACCCCGCAGGAACGAACGTGACGAGGAGGCTCAGGTCTCGCC
>NZ_NUHI01000091.1:0-10551 GCF_002575105.1 Bacillus sp. AFS053548
ATTGAAAAAGTCGGTTGGGTTATAGTTTCTGAATGTATATCAGATAAAAAATACTATAATCCCAGAATTAGCCATGATGGGAAATACTGGTATATTTCTGTTGGAGTTGAA
Organism: Bacillus sp. AFS053548; assembly: GCF_002575105.1. NCBI lineage: Bacteria > Bacillati > Bacillota > Bacilli > Caryophanales > Bacillaceae > Bacillus > Bacillus sp. AFS053548. Next base: position 112 of record NZ_NUHI01000091.1, read on the forward strand.
AAATCGAAACCAATAGTGGAACTGACAAATGTCTCACTTGGTATTGATGTGGGGATAAAAGATTTAGCCGTATGTTCAGATGGAACCAAGAAGAAAAATATTAACAAAACAAGCACTGTTAAAAAGGTAGAGAAACGCCTACGTAGGTTGCATCGTCAAGTTTCTCGTAAATATGAAATGAATAAGGAAGGACACCGTTTCGTCAAAACATGCAACATTATAAAAATCGAAAAGAAGATACAACAATTCTATAGAAGGTTGTCAAATATCAGGCTAAACCATCTTCATCAATCCACGAGCGAGATCGTGAAAACCAAACCTTATCGCATTGTAATGGAAGATATAAATATCAAGGGAATGATGAAGAATAAGCACCTTTCAAAAGCGATCGCGAAGCAGTGTTTATGTAAATTCAAACGCCAAATTCAATATAAATGTGAAAAATACGGCATTGAATTTGTTGAAGCTGATAAATGGTACCCATCTTCTAAAACGTGTTCAAGTTGTGGAAATAAAAAATATGATTTAAGACTATCAGACCGATATTTCAGATGTGAGTGCGGTCATGAAATCGATCGAGATGTAAACGCAGCGATCAACTTGTCACGATATAAATTAGTAATCTGACACTTAGATGTTATTACTGATATGTAGGATTCGTTGTATCCGAATTTACGCCCTTGGAGTGTTATACCAAACGAATGTAGCCTAACTAGGCAAAATCGAACACGTGGAAAAGGGAAATAAACGAAATCTATAAAAATAATCGTTATTTATTGATTTTTATAAGTTTTTGGCAACGGCAGGTGAATGGAATGGATATGGAAACTAATTTTCTTTCAATCCGGGAACATGCGTATAGATATTTAAAAGAATTGATTTTAGAGGGGCATTATAAGCCAGGTGATCGCTTAATTGAACGGGAGCTTGCTGTTAAGCTAAACATTAGTCGTACACCTATTAGAGAAGCTTTATTCCGCTTAGAATCACAAGGGTTTGTAAAAACGGTTCCCCGTAAAGGTGTCATCGTTTCGAATATTTCTGATGAAGACATTATGGAAGTGTTTACGATTTTATCTTCACTAGAAGTGTTAGCAGCAAAATTGGCTGCTAAAAAAATGACGGACGAAATTCAAAAAGAGTTTGATCAGAAAATCGAGGAGCTTCTTTATATTGAGGAACACTCAGACGAAACCTTTGAGAACGAGCATATTGAAATGAATCTCCTACTATATAAGGCAGCGAGAAGTCCGAAGCTATTTGAAATTTTATCCGGCTTAACAGATTATATCCATATGTCTGCTAATATGGGGTACGAAACGCCTGGGAGACGTAAGGAATCATTGAGGGAACATATTGAAATCATGAAAGCAGTACGAAATAAAGAAATAGAAATGTCGGAGTATTTAACGAAAATTCATATCGAAAATTCTAGACGTGCGTACATGAACTACATAGAAAAAAGAAAAGAAAAAACGATATAAAAATAGTTTGTGGATGTTTTCGTCTCTTTTCTTGTATGGAAAAAATCATTTTTCTAAAAAATAATAAAAGCCCCTTTAGTTAGACTGTCTAAACTAAGGGGGCTTTTTATTTTAGTTTCGTATTTCACAAATAGTAAAAGGAAAATACTAGATCCCAATAACGATAGAAGACGTTCTATTTTTTAAAGTATTACAAATACTCATTGCTACAATATACCCCGTCTTTGGATTAGTAGATGAAGGAATATTTTGCACCTTTACTTCCATTTCACCAAAAAATCCTTTTACGAAAATTTGGTGTGTATTACTGGTTATGCTTGGATCTACATAAACTTGAACTTTTGTTTTATCAAATCCGATTCCAGCAAGACTCAAGGTTGCTGAAACATTTGTGCTTTCCGGAAAAAGCTTAGAAGATTCTCTAGCAACGCCACTATAAATGCAAAAAGGCTCTTTAACTGTGTTTAAATCTACCTTTTCTTCTGCAATTGTTCCTCGCCAAGCACTCGGTGGTTTTCTCGTTACAAGTTTTACTTCATCAACACTCTGTAACATTGAGGCAGCAACACGATCCAATCCGGCAATTGCAGCAGAAGGGATGAGGATCTTGCTATTAGTAAGTTTTGCAGCTGTTTCTAGTTCTGCTAATAATGCATCATCTGCTAGTGCACCTACAGAAGCGATGATAAAATCACTACTAGAAGATAGCGCCCTTTTCCCATACTTATAGACAGCTTCATGACCTGCAGCTTCAATAATAATATCCAATCCCAATCCGAAAAATGCCTCTTCATTGTCGTAAAATAAATCGCTTATATGCGATTCGTATTGATCCTTACTTCGTACGAGAACCGCTTTTAATAATACATCCCCAGCCTTGCCTTCGTTTATGTATTTGACGATATCTTTTCCGATCGCTCCATATCCAATTAAACCAATATTAAGCACATTCATCACCTCGTTTTTTGAAAATTAAGATGTATTTGGTATACAAAATATTATATCAGACTGGTATATAAAAACAAATAGAGTAATATAAATTAAGAAAAATAGCTTAATATATGAAATTTTTATATTGTCAGAAGATTATAAATATGGTATATTGTATACCAAAGAGGTAAAGAGGAGGATTTGAATTATGCCGAAACTGAATTTTGCTACTAGTGGAAAAGTATTAGAAGTACCGGAAAACTCCAATATTTTACGTATGTCTCTTCGATTTGATGGGGAACTGCCAAATCGATGTGGTGGAGGCGTTTGTGGATCCTGCGTTTGTAAAATTGAAGAGGGGACTGTTGATCATATAAAAGTGCAGGAGCGTCGAAAACTTGGTGAAGAATGGTTAAGCAAAGGGTTTCGTTTAGGTTGCCAAGCTTTCATTACTGACGAAGATGTAACGATTTCATGGAACGAAGAAGTAACAGATGAAGTAAAAAAACGAAAATTAGATCATCCGAAAAAGAAAGTGACATTTACACCATAAAATTCAATTTTAAGAGCGGGAGTGAATGATATGTTGTTAGTATGCGACAAACATATGAAAGAAGCCTTAAGGTTAGTAGAAATGCCTCAAATTCAAAAAGCTCAAACTGGTGAGACATGCTCGTTTTGTAATGTGGAGACCTCGATTTTAATGAACATGGTCAATCAACCTAATCCAGTTAAGAAAAAACCATGCGGCAATTGTGTGAAGTGCTCTTGTCTTATTGCAAACTAAAAGAAAGATAAACTAAAGGGATGGATTTTATGAAACAGTTAAACGTCTTTATCGCCTTTTTTAGGAGCAGCATGCTCGGATACGGAGGTGGACCATCGACCATTCCTTTAGTACATAAAGAAGTGGTTGAACGCTTTAAATGGATGACTGATGAAGAATTCGGAGATGTGCTCGCTATTGGAAACACACTGCCTGGTCCGATTAATACAAAAATGGCTGGATACATTGGGTTTAAAGTAGGCGGTAAAATTGGGATGATTAATGCAATAATTGCAACGATTCTGCCGACGATTATTTTAATGGTTGTTTTATTAACTACTCTAGTAACATTTAAAGATCTAAAATGGGTGCAAGGAATGACGAAAGCAATTGTTCCTGTAGTTGGAGTCATGCTTGCTGTGCTAACTTGGCAGTTTGTAGAAACTTCCGTTAAGGGGCTTAAATGGCCCTTTACAATCGGACATATTTTAGTAGGGATTGTTTTAATGCAATATTTTCATATACATCCAGGATTTATAATTGGAGGGCTACTGTTATTTGCGGTCGTTAAGCCAACCAAATCAGTTGAAGGTAAAAAATCAAAAGGACTGTCTGCATAATGGTATATTGGAACATTTTCTGGGCGTTTTTTGTTGCTAATATTTTAGGGTATGGAGGAGGCCCTGCGACCATTCCGCTTATTCAAAAAGAAGTCGTCACAAGAGGTTGGCTTACACATCAAGAATTTAATGAGGCTCTTGCTATGGGGAACTCTCTACCTGGACCGATTGCTACGAAAATGGCAGGTTATATCGGATACCATGAAGGTGGTATACTAGGTTCATTTTTGGCTGTATTCGCTACAGTTGCACCGTCACTAATCCTCATGCTGACCTTAATGGGAATTTTGTATAAATATCGTCATTCGATTCAAGTTAAGCGAATGACACTTTACGTTAAGCCAACAATCGCAGTTTTACTTGGCGTTATGGCTTATAATTCATTTCATGATTCATATTTTCAAATTGGTATTGGACAGTTTTTGTTTTTAGGAGTGATTAGTTACATATTAATGGAGAAAGTAAAGCTACATCCGGCTTTTATTGTAATGGGAGCTTTGCTATATGGTGGATTAAATTTATAATTTGAAAAAAGGGTGAGCAAATTACATTAAATTTTGCTTACCCTTTTTTGCACATTAGAAAGCTAAAATTTAAAGCGACGAAGGGGACTCGACGTGGTCGCATATTTTGAAATTATGTAAAAGTGCAACTGTACTTCTATCATCGCTTTAAAGTTCGCCAAATGGCGAGTTTTTTAGAATGTTTAATCTAACTATTGTTTGTAATTTGTTATTGTAATCTGCTTTCAACTTGTTGACAAACTTCATCAGCTGTTAAGCCACTTGCCTCGATTACTGATCCTTGTGTAGATACATTTTGCATTCCCATTACATTTGAATCAAGTCCTGTTACTACGCAGCAATCGCAACCATTTGCATCTGATTCTTGTTTTAATTCAACAACATCGTGTCCCGCTGAACGTAATGCTTCTTGAACATTTGTTAAAGATTGTTCTACTCCGATTCTAGCCATAAAAAACACCTCCTCAGAAATATAAGATTTGCAATTTACAGGAAAAATATTCTTTGAATAAAGAAGTTTAGGTTTAGAAAAATTAAAGATGGAGGTGTTTAAAATGGGAAAAACTAAAAAAGATCCATCTAGAGTTGGCTTAGGATCACCAAATGTACAAGGTCAAGGGACTACAACATCTGAAACTGGTGTTGAGATGTCTTCTAGTAGAAAAAAACAAAAAAGAGAGATTAAATAAAGACTATTGGTTTAATTTCAAATGGTAGGAATTTGTCAATGTCATTCAAAGCTAAGAAAATGTCTCGCCACCTATTTATATAGGTGGTTTTTGTTTTGATAAAAAATAATAATAGATGTAAGAGGAATCTACGATCGTTAAGAAGAATTAAGAACTGTATTTTCATTTTAATTAAACCAATGGAGAAAGAAGATGAATAGATGAATCATATTGTAAATGGTGATGTGGTTGGAGGAAAAATAAAGACTTTAAATGATAATATTGTTGTATGGCGAGAAATGTATGATTTTGGACCACTTAGTCAAGATTGGACATTAGAAGAAACATATAAAAGAAGAGCAGAATTTTTTGAACAAAAGCTACAAATTCCTTCGAGTTTTTTTATTGAAAATTGCCGAAGCCAATATCAATTATTAAATGAACTATCTCGTTCTGAAGAAGTTGTTCTATGGTTCGAACATGATCGATACGATCAGGTGACGATTCTCTATTTATTATCGGAATTATCGGCGCTTGGATTTCAAAAAATTTCGATGGTTAGCATAAATGAATATGAAGGAATTGAACCATTTTACGGATTAGGTCAATTATCTTCAGAGCAATTAATTGGATTACTTCCAACTAAACAAGAAGTTACAGACAAACAAATAGAAGAAGCATGTGCTGGATGGATAGCGTATTGTTCAAATAATCTAACTGAGCTTAATGAATTTATTCTAAAATGTCATGCGCTTCCGTTTTTAAATCAAGCTTTATTAAGTCATTTGACATATTTTCCTTCTCAACAGAACGGATTAAATGAAGTAGAATTTTTAGCATTATCAATGATTAATGAAGGTATCACCTCCTTTGCAGAACTATTTAATAAACTCGTAAAACAAAGAACAAATGATGGATTAAGCGATTTGTATTTCGCAACAATTTTAAATGAATTATTGAAATGTGATTACCCTTTAATAAGTAGTGACAGTGAATTACCAAGTTATAAACAACATAACCCAAAAGCAAAAATTGAATTAACTAAATGGGGATTAGACGTACTAACGGGAAAAGCAAATCGAATGAATTTAATTGGAATTGACTGGTGGGTTGGAGGGGTTCATTTAATTGAAAAACCCTCTAATAATAGGATGTAAGGTCAGGTATTAATAATGGATGTTGTATTTAAATCAGAGAACAAAGTATTTAATTTAAGGGTAGCAGGTATTTGGATTGAAAATGGGCATGTCTTGATACACAGACTAGCAAGTGACACAATTTGGTCATTACCTGGTGGTAGAATAAAATTCAATGAAGAATCACATTTAAGCTTAAAAAGGGAGTTTATTGAAGAATTAGGAATTGAAGTTGAAATTGACCAGATGATGTGGACAGTAGAAAATTTCTTTACTTATAAAGGAAATGATATCCACGAAGTTGGTCTTTACTATAAAATAAAATCAGAGAATAAGCTTACTAGTACAATGAATGAATCATTTTACGGTAAGGAAGGTAATCGATTAATTTTTAAATGGGTAAGTATAGAGAAACTGGAAGAAATTGAATTATACCCTGAATTTTTGCGAAAAAAACTAAAGGAAGTTTCAACCGAAAATCATTTTATCGTAAAAGATAATTGAAAACGTTATAGAGGTGGTAATATGCGCCCTATTTTATTAGGAGTATTAGCGGCATTTTTCTTTTCAATCACATTTATTTTAAACCGCTCGATGGAATTAACCGGTGGAAGTTGGATTTGGAGCGCATCTTTAAGGTACTTTTTTATGGTACCTTTTTTATTGATCATCGTAATCGCAAGAAGAAATTTGTATGATCTATTGAAAGAAATGAAAGGGAAATTAAAAAGTTGGATTATATGGTCAACAATTGGATTCGGTTTATTTTATGCACCAATATGTATTGCAGCAGTTTATTCTCCAGGATGGCTAATAGCTAGTTCATGGCAGATAACGATTTTATCTGGGTCACTTTTAGCACCATTTTTCTTCATATCAGTTCAAACATCAAAAGGAACTCGGAAAGTACGTGGAAAAATTCCTTTTAAAGGATTAGGAATGTCATTATTAATCATATTTGGTATTTTATTAATGCAAGTTGAGTTAGCTACAAAAATAGCTATTTCAACAGTTTTAACAGGTATTTTACCAGTTATTATTGCCTCATTTGCATATCCACTTGGCAATCGGAAAATGATGGAAATATGTGATGGAAAGCTAGATGTATATCAACGCGTTTTAGGAATGACCTTAGCAAGTTTACCGTTTTGGATCATCCTATCAATCTATGGTTTATATACTGAAGGACTACCAAGTCAAAACCAAGTATCACAATCATTAATGGTAGCGATCTCATCAGGAGTAATTGCTACTGTATTATTTTTTCAAGCTACTGATTTAGTAAGGGGAAATATGCAAAAATTAGGTGCAGTAGAAGCAACCCAATCCATGGAAGTATTATTCACAGTAATTGGTGAAATGCTCTTTTTATCATCGGCATCTCCATCAATTATTTCTTGGATTGGAATGATTATTATCATGATCGGAATGATCTTACATAGCTATCTATCACAGAGGGGTAAGTCCGTACTGCAAGATAAGGAAACTGTTAATTTATGAAAGATTATTCAGTAAAATTCAAATAACGAAAAAGAATGGCAATACTTTTACTTTTTGAATATTAATCTTGTGGAAAGAGGTGATGAGTATGTATAAAGAATTCAATGAATCACTTGTATTAGATAAAAATAAGAATTCGATATCAATCTTAACACCAAAAGATTTCAGTTTTAAAGAATGCTTAGTATTTCTAGCACGATCTAAAAATGAGGTACTTCATAAAGTTAAAGGGGAATACTTTTTTAAACTTATTAAAATAGAAAATAGATTAATTTTACTAAAAGTAAGTAGCAATCATAACGAATTATTAATTGAATTTCAAGACCAAAATCCAAGTGAAGAAATAAAAGTAGCTGCAGCAGCATTTATATGGGATTTATTTGATTTAGACAGAAACCTATCCGAGTTCTATCAATTAGGTAAAGATAATCAAATGCTACAGTTATTAATTGACCAGCATTTTGGTCTTCGCGTAATTGGAATTCCGGATTTATTTGAAGCATTTACATGGGCAATTATGGGGCAACAAATCAATCTGTCATTTGCGTTTTCTTTAAAAAGAAGCTTTGTTGAAAAATATGGAGAACGCTTTAGATGGAATGATGAAATTTTTTGGTTATTTCCAACTCCAGATGTAATATCCAAACTTGAAGTTTCTGATTTAACTAGTCTGAAATTTACAACACGAAAAGCTGAATATGTGATTGGGATCGCAAAATTAATGACAGAAGAATTCATTTCCAAAGAATCTCTAATACGTTTAAATTCATACGAGAAAAAGTTAAATAAGTTATTAGAAATTCGAGGAGTTGGGAACTGGACTGCTGATTACGTTTTGATGAAATGTTTACAAGAAAAATCTGCATTTCCAATTGCCGATGTAGGAATACATAATGCATTAAAAAAACAACTATCATTAGAGAAAAAACCTTCAATTGAAGAAATTAAGAAAATGGCTACAAAATGGAAGGGCTGGGAAGCTTACGTAACGTTTTATTTATGGAGATCATTATATTCCTAAACTAATAATACAAAGTAAAGTTCACTAAAATTGAAAAATCCCCCTAAATTTCGATACATGATTGGTATTTATTGTTAAAATAATGTGTAGTAACAGGAATAATTGGGGGAACAACATGAAAAGACTTATTTTATTAACTGTAATGGCTATTCTTGGACTTAGTGGATGTTCACAGTCGACAGCATCAGTTAATACGAAAACTGATTCAAAATTTACAGTTGAGCTTATAAAATGTATTGATGGAGATACTGCCAAATTTACAGAAGTTGGTACAACAAGATTCTTATATATCGATACGCCAGAAAGTACAAGAACGATTGAGCCATATGGAAAAGAAGCTTCAGCATATACATGTAAGCTATTAAAAAATGCAAAAACAATTCAGATTGAATATGATGGACAAAAAAAGGATAAATATAATCGAACACTTGCATGGGTTTGGATTGATGGCAGACTAATTCAAAAAGAAATCATAAAAAAAGGCTATGTAGAAAAATTTTATGATTATGGTAATTATTCCTATGAATCAGAGCTAAGAAGCTTACAAGCAACTGCCCAGCAGCAGGGTGTGGGTTTATGGAGCAAAAATAATGCCAATCAAACAAAAACGAAACGAATAATTCGTCTAAAAATAATAAACAGTATTTTAAAAATTGCGCGGACTTAAGAAAAGTCTATCCAAATGGAGTACCAAAAGGGAATAAAGCATACCAAGCACAAATGGATCGAGATCATGATAATTACGCGTGTGAAACAGAGTAAAAACACCTAATTCTAGGTGTTTTAGACTGCCCGCCAAACGCTCGCTTTCTTCGTTACTTCGCCTGTCTGCGGTGCTCATTACCGCCTATAGGTAACTCCGCTCCTCACCAGGCTTCGAGCCTCGAAAGACAAGCGCTTGCAATCAGTCTGAAAATCAAGTATTTAGTACTTTGTCTACACACTGAAACACCTATTACTAGATGTTTTTTATCTGATTAGGTCTTTTATTTTCGAATTCAATCCCTGACTCTTGGAATTATTAAGTTTTGTCTTAAAAATTTTAAAAGAGCAGCAATTCTACAAAGGATTTTCGGTTTAATAATAGAATAGTATTAGTGCCTAAAAAATTATTTTTACAATCTTGCTTAATCATGACAAAATATAAATAAGAAAAATTGAAGAGGACGGGACTATGATTAAATTTTTTAAACGACTATTTGGTAAAGAAAAAACAAATCAAGTTACATTGCCATTAAAAGAAACTCGTTCCCTTTCAAAAGTGGAAATCGAATATATTATTAGTGAGTTTACTGATAAACAGAATAAATTGGTAGATGATATGAAAAAACATTCAGTTAATAATGCCGATATTGAGTTTAATGAACTAATCACAAATAGAATCATGAATAATTTAAAGTACAGAATACCTTTTTTAGAAATTGAGTTAATTTATTTAAATAATGTTTTAAGAGGAAAGAAAGTAAAATCAATAAAATATAAATTGTTTCATCAAGTCAGAGACACTGAAACGACAGAAATAACAGATATGGTTATTAATCAAGGATACTCTTTCGTTCCTTCAGTAGGTTATTTAAAAATTGGATAAAATCATGATGAAACCCACAAGGTTATGTACTTGTGGGTTTTCACGCTGTTGAAAAACAATCTTGTCAATTAATTATCAAATTTTCGTAAAAGGAGTAGAGTGATGTTGATTTCCATTACAGGATGCTCGCTTTCCATGGGGCGAGGTTCTTTAGCCTCCTCGGCAAGCCTGCGGGGGGGGCCTTTAGCCTTCCCGCATATCCC
>NZ_NUHI01000042.1:0-84481 GCF_002575105.1 Bacillus sp. AFS053548
CCTGCGGGGTCTCAGCCTTCCCGCATATCCCATAGGAGTCGAGCATCCCTCCATTCCAATCAACTAATACATCAAAAAAAGTTTACGATTAAAATCTAATTTAAACTCTTTTATTTAGTGTAACATGAACAGAATATTAATCAGTTTGAAAGACAATTGAGATTAAAATCAACTTATAAACTAATCATTAAATCTATTTATTTAAATTTTGCTCTTAATATTTTTAATTTCCAAAAAAAACAATTACTAAAGTTTGTTAGTATATTAAAATTCTTGAATCACTTTACATTTAAAATCGTTAGAAAATATAAAAAAATGAATTTTAACATCCATAATATTCTACTAATTTTTTCCCTATAGACCGTTTTATATTTCAACACTCTGAAAAAAGCTAACTGTATAAGTTAGCTTTTTGTGAATTCCCTTAATCTAAATATAAATTAATCTATAACTTCTATTCTCGCTCTAAATTTAATTCTCAGCAACCTTTGAAGGGTTATTTAGTTTATATTTAACTTCTTTGTTTAATTTCTTATCAACTACTTTTCCATCAAATTGATAAGATTTACCTACCTCTAATTCAGCTGCTTTTAAAGTTTTGCTCAATGAACACCAAGCATTTCCAATTACTAAATCCTGATCTCCTTTGACAGTTACGTTTTCCCAAATAATGATCTCTTCTTCGCTATCATTGAAATGATTATATTTTGTACTAAATTCTTTAACGGTACCGTTAAAATGTGATTTATCAGTTGGTAATGTAATTGAAACTTCCTCTTTCTTTTCTACTTTTTTCTTTGTAGTTGTTTTAGAAGAACTTTCTTTCGACTTTGGTACTGTTTCTGATTCTGTTTTCTTATCTTCACTGTTCTTCGGATCACTTTCACCAACTGTGTATACTTTCTTAAAGCTTGGGGATTGCATTTCTTTTAAATAAGCAGGATGAATACATGTTAAATTGCCATCTTCAAATTCAATAATAATTGTATGATACTCATCCGTAACCCCATATGTTTCATAGCCAACAAGCTTTACATTTACTTGAAAGTCTTGACCTTTGAATAAAAAATCATGTTTTGGATTTTTATTAAATAATCCCCAAGATCGTCCTTTTTCTAAATAATCCTCATCAGACAGAAATTTTGTAAATTCTCCTTTTGGAGGTATATATTTTATTAACTCAGTTTTCTCATTTTGAACTATATTTTCTGTCATTTTATTTACTCCTTTGGTGAATCTTTTTTATTTCCAGATTTTAATAGTAGTTTTATTCGTTATATGTAGAAATTATAGTTTAGTTTGGAACTTTTTGTCCATCTTATAGTTAAAAGAAATAATTTTAGGCATATATTACGGTACGTGAAATTCTTAAGGTTGAATAGCTGTTTAAAAGTTTTATTAATAATCTCGAGTTTAAAGTTTTAAAATTGTTTTATATATAAACTACGGTAAGTGAAATTTCATTTACTCTTTTATGTAACTAAAATACAAAAAAACGCCGATTTTTTAACCGACGTTTTTAAAAACTAAAATTCCACTTTATCAAAATGATAACAATTTGTTAAATATGACGTATTTGAATTTACCACTAACTTTTGGCAATAGTCTTCTAATACTTTTGGTCCTGTAACAAATTTACTCATCGCAAATGTACCTTTTCGATATCGGTCTGTTCGATCCCTTGAACTATCAAATCGATAGTATATTAATTTTCCATTATATTGATATTCGGTAATCACTGGATCACCTTTTGAAGTAAATTCAACAAATCGAATAAAGTCAGGCTTCTTATTTTTTACATTATTAATAAATTTTTGAATCCGTTCATTATGGTTAGTAGTTCTTCCTATTATTAATATATCTCCATTTTTTAGCGCTTCTTCTTTACTATAGGATGCTGGGATTTTGTTAGTTGCTTTTTCTCCGTAATTCTCGATTTCTTTTTTTAACATTTCTTTTGTAAATACACTAGCTTCTGCCACCATAAAATGATCGAAGGAAAAACCAAGAAATATTAAAAGCATAAACGCTACTATTGATTTATACATTTTGCCCTCCAATATTACAATTAATAATATTGGTTAGTTTTTCCATTCAATTATAACTTATGCAGTTGAGAAAAAAATCCACCTTTGATTAGAAAGGTGGATTTTTATTTAGGAAGAGTAAGAGCTATTTGAACTTGAATGTCTGCGATGGTGGCGTCTGGAGGATGAAGAGTGTCTGTAATGATGCCTTGAAGATGAGTGATCATGACGTTTTTTATGTTTTCGGTGACGTCGATTTGAACTTCCAAATAAAGATTTAAAAAAGCCTAGTTGGAGAGTTTCTTCAAGAGAAAATCGTCCGACGTCAACAATTCGAACTTCGCCATCATTTGATAACATTAAATTATGATTATGTAAGTCGAATGCACTTAAACCTGCATTTTGTGCATCAAAGATTGCTTGATTAATCTCTGTTTCATATTGTTTTCGTAAATTTTTACTGTGTCCATCTAATTGATAAAAAGTTTCACCAAATATCCGATCACTTACCATAAAATCATCCGTAAATACATGTACTTTTGGATAGTATATACTTCGTTCGAGAAGGTGAAGTTTCACCCCGTCATCTCGACTTTTTCCATCTTCCTTAAATACTTTTATAACATAATTGTCTCTAGTGTAAACATCTCCATCTTTTCCACTTGCTAAGTATTCAAAATGATCTGCATGTTCACCAAATAAGGTAAAATCATGAATTTCTTGCAATAGTAATTGTTTCATTCTTAAGCTCCTTTCAACTTGAAAATATTCTAGGTGATCAAGATTAGAATTTTCTTTACAAATATATTCTTTAAAAACATTCTTTTTACCTACCAACCATTTGATTTACAAAAAAAGTTTTCTTTAGTGTAGTAATTTGTATTAGCTATGATTTTTGGGGATAATACCCTATTAACAGAGAAGATTGGCGATCAGTATCAATCGTAATACAAAAATGTGTTGAACAAAAAGGAGTTAGTAAATATGCATGAAATAATTATGAGCTTAATCGCAGGTTTAATTGTTGGAGTTGTATTTACTCTCATTAAATTACCAATTCCGGCACCACCTGTATTTTCAGCAATTTGTGGGATTATAGGTGTTTGGGGTGGCATGAAATTAGTTCAGCTATTTATATAAATAAAGCTTACTTTATTTAATGATATTTTTATATTGATTGGAAACAATAAGATTGCAAATTAGAAATTATTCTACGATTTTGTAGTTTGGAGGAAAATAAATGTCATATATTATCGCAATCATTGGCATTATCTTGATACTTATTATTTGTTGGCTAATGTCTAATGATAAAAAGCACATTAACTATAAAGCTGTTGCAATTATGTTAGTGGTTCAATTGATTTTAGCTTGGTTTATGCTAAAAACCTCAATTGGTAGAACAGTTTTACAAAAGATCGTCTCTTTCTTTAATAAAGTTTTATCTTTTGGTAATGAAGGTATTGCATTTGTATTCGGTGATTTATCGACAAAGGGTTATTTTTGGATAAACGTTTTAATGATGATCATATTCGTATCTTCATTATTATCAATTTTGACTTACACAAGAATACTACCGTTAGCAATTAAATATATCGGTGGAGCAGTTGCTAAAGTTACAGGATTACCAAAGATTGAGTCATTCGTTGCTGTAAATAGTATGGTATTTGGTGATACTACAGCAATTCTTTCTGTTAAAACTGAATTACATAAACTTACACCTAACCGATTATTTGTTGTCGTTACATCTTCGTTAGTAGCGGTATCATGTTCGATCTTAGGTGCATATATGCAAATGATTCCCCCTGAATATGTATTAGTTGCACTGCCAATCAACGTGTTCTCTGGTTTAATTCTTTCTTCAATGGCATGTCCTGTTACATCAGAACAAGATGAAGAAATTAATGTCAAAGAAATGATTAAAGAAAAGTCGTTATTTGAAGCCATCGGTAACGGTGCACTTGATGGTGGTAAAGTTGCCTTAATTGTTGGGGCAATGTTAATAACCTACATTGGTTTACTTGCTATGATTAATTTCGTATTCAATGCGATTATCGGAATGACATTTACTGAAATTTTAGGATATGTTTTTGCACCTGTTGCTTTCATTATGGGTATCCCAACAGATGAATTAGTACGTTCAGGATCAATAATGGGTACAAAAGTTGCTGCAAATGAGTTTGTTGCAATGCTTGATTTCCAAAAAATCATTCCTAATTTATCAACAAAAACTGTAGCAATCGTGTCATCATTCTTAGTATCTTTTGCTAACTTTTCATCAATTGGAATTATATATGGTGCAATTGCTGCGATTGATAAAAAACAATCAGAGCTTTTTGCTAAAATTGGTTTAAGAGTATTATTAGTTGCTACCCTAGGTTCAGTTTTAACAGGAACGATTGTAGGATTATTTGTAAGATAATATTTTAAACCATTAAAAATTACTTAAAACAAAACAGCAGAATCTTATTAAGTTTTCGGCTGTTTTGTTTATTTATCTTTATCAATTTCATGAATTAGTACTAATACCTAAAACTACTTTAATAAATAATTCACAAAAATTCTATTCATATAACAAATGTCTTTCCATTGGAAAGTTTAAGTAATCTTTATTCATCCTAAAAGTTCCATCTCTTATATCCACTTCCAATAGATTCATCATACTAATTCCGTATATCCAAGCTTGATCATTTTGCCTCTTCCCTACAACTAAATCACACTTTAGATACTCCGCCAGCTGCAAGTATAATTATGTCCCCTCTTTAAGGAATAGTGCATTTTGGGGCCATTTCAAAAATAGAGACATTACCCTTCTGTTTCTTAATAATCAAAACTATTTAAATAGAATTAGTACGGTACGTGAAATTACCACGAATTTAGAAAACATTTTAATATTTGTATTGTTAGTATTCATTTTGAAATAAATTGTTCAAATAATAACATATTAAACAAGCCAAAATCCCGTTAAAATAATCAAAGTAGAAATCTAATATTGTTATGACTGATTGATTATTTTTCTTTCATACTCAGATAATGAAATTACGTAACAATACAAGTTTTAAGGAGATTTAATTATGCAATTTGTTACAATACTCACCCTATTCTTATGTACCTTTTTCCCAATCTTACATATGATCAATGCTCTTCCAATCTTTTATAATCGTAAGAAACGAAAACAAAACATAATACAAACTAATAAAAGCATCAGCATACTCATACCATGCTTTAACGAAGAAAGCATTATCGAAACAGCTATTAAAGGGATTAATAGATTAGATTATTCAACAAAAGAAGTTATTTATATTAATGATGGATCTCAAGATGGAACCATGAAAATTTTACATAAACTTCTTCGTCTAACACCGGAAGATCGAAAAATATCAAATCAGTTAAAGAGTAATAAAATCAAAAACTTTTATAAATCGACTATTTACCCAAATGTATACGTAATAGACAAAGTAAATGGTGGAAAACATGACGCCTTAAACGCTGGAATCGAATACTCTAAAAATGAATTAGTCGTAACTTTAGATGCAGATAGTATTCTTGCAAACGATGCATTGCATATTCTGAATGAAGTTTTCCAAGATCCTGATGTATTAGCCGCAGGAGGAATGGTGCACCCCCTTCAAGGTGTTAGATTTAATCAAAAAAATATCGAGCGTACTTTATCGGTTAATCATGTCATTCGATTTCAAATTTTTGAATTCATAAAAGGATTCTATATTAATAGAGTTTCTCTTGCAAAATTCGATGCACTCTCCGTTATTTCTGGGGCATTTGGGGTTTTTAATAGAGATATTTTATTTAAAGTTGGTGGATATAGAAAGACTTTAGGAGAAGATATCGACATTACATTAAAATTTCAACAATACATTTTAAAAAATCCTGGCAAGAAAATGGTTTTTGTCCCCCATGCTGTATGTTATACGGAGTGTCCAGAAACCTGGAAGGATTTATTTAAACAAAGAATTCGTTGGCAAAAAGCATTTATTGACTGTGTCATTTATTATTTTCCAATGCTTATAAAGACCTTTTTATTTCGCACAGTTTCTTTCTTTATGCTAATCGATTCATTTATTTTAGGTACAGTTGCGATCTATTTTACGCTTTTTAATTTTGGCTATATGTTGTTTACAAATATAGGACATGCTCAAAATCTACTATTATTCTATCTGCTCGGAGTTGTATCTTTAAATTTTATTTATAGTATATTTGCTATGTATTTGGCTAATTATTATGGCGTTAAATTTAAAGGCAAAGAAAAGATCAGATTGACGATTACAATTATTTTAGACTTATTTGTCTATCGTTTTGTAACATTATTTTTTGTACTATTTGGTACTATTTCCTATTTTATAAACCGTAGTGATTGGAACAAAGTTTCACGATCCGGGAGAATTTATGAGTTAGAAAAGGATAAAGGAATGAAGAACGTTGGATAAAAAACTAATTATCGTATATGCTGTTCTAATTTCATCATTTTTGATAGCATATCCGTTTATGAAAAGTAGTGCATCTTATTTGTCAGAACCTAAACAACAAAATAATTTGCTGCAAACTACTAATTGTAAAAATTTGCAAAGTAAAGTTCAAACATCACAAGAAATTGAAAAAAACAAAAATAAAGCTAACATTATTTTTACAATGGACGATGGATGGGAAACACAATTTACGAAAGGTTTTAAAATCTTAAAGGATAATGATCTAAAAGGAAGTATTGCTGTCATTCCTTCGAAAATAGGAACTAAAGGATATATGTCATTACGTCAATTAAATACTTTATATCGTTCTGGTTGGGATTTGATGAATCATACAAATACACATCGACATTTAGCAAGTTTAAAAAAACAAGAGCAAAAAAGTGAATTAAACGATGCACGTGAATGGCTTGATCAACACTGTTTTACAAGAGCAAGTAATATCGCTGTTTATCCATATGGTTCCTTTAATCAAGATACTTTAAAAACCTTGCAGGAAGAACATTATCGAAGTGCTCGTACAATTAAGGATGGAATACAAACAAACAATATCAAAAAATATGAAGTTCGTACGATTAATTTACTTCCTAGTACAGACATTTCATGGGTTAAAGATCAAATTGACTTAGCAATTAAGACGAAACAATCAATTGTATTTACTAATCATCGATTTGAAAAAAAAGCTGATAAAGCTCAAATGAATTTTGATCCAGAAAAGTTTAAAATGATTGTTAATTATGTCGTAAGTAAAAAAGATGAACTAAACATTTTGACATATTCTGAATGGCTAGATTTAGAAGAGATTAATTAACTTTATAAATATTAATTTAAGCTGCTTTGGCAGCTTTTTTTCTTCTAAAATAATAATAAAGAGAGTGAGAGGTTAGTTATCTTACTTACCTCCCACTCTCCTATTATATAAATCTTAAATGAAATTAACTTACTTGAATATCAGATTCATTCATTTTCAAATTATTTAGTTTTGATTTATCTGTTACAAACTGGATGATTATACAGACGATAAGAACACCTAATAAAATTGCAGATGCGATTTGTGTACCATTCTCTAATCCTAATCCGCCTTTTTCTTGTGGTTTGATTAGGAAATCTCCAAATGTTGCTCCGAATGGTCGTGTCAGTACAAACGCTACCCAAAATAAAAATACTCTATTTAAATTTGTAAACCAGTATGCTAAAAGAATTAATAAAATTACCCCACCTGTAAGCATTGCCCCTTGTGCAATAGTTAGTCCTAATCCTTGTTCTAGGTAACTCCTTCCACCTGCTAATGTACCTACTCCTTCAGATTTATGAGATAAAAAATCACCTGCTGCAGTCCCTAATGTATTAGAAACAAGAATCGCAACCCAATATAAAACCTCTACTCTTTTCGTCGCAATATTTTTCACGTTTAACGTTGGCTCTGTAAAATACCAAAAAATAAAAATGATAGCAAGTAAACTTATTAGAATTAGTGAGCCTTTCATATAACCTAACCCTAATGAACGATCCATATAATCTGAAAACGCTGTACCTGCAAGACTAGTAGATAGAATAACAGTCCAATAGACAGTTGATACATATCTCTTTACAAACAATTGAATCGTTAAAAAGACAGCAAATACACCAACGAAAAACAGAAAAGGTGTTAAATAATTATCTTCTGTTCCAGGTACAGTCACTAAATCACTACCCGTTTCTCCTAGTGTAGTTGCAGCAATCTTCATGATCCAAAATAACAGTGTCAATTGTGGTATTTTACTAACTGACGACTTTAAAACTTTTTTGGCAGTTGACATTAAAATATCATTCCCTTTCATATGTAATTTAAATACAATTTATAATCCCATACAATTATGAAAGGAAAATGAAAATGGTAATTTTTTGAAAAATTTCTCCCAATTTTTTAAAAAATTATCAACTTAACACAACTTAAAATTATTAATAGATTTTTACCGATTTTTAAAAAGAAAATAATTCAAAGTCTATCCAGCAATTCCACCAATAAATCCCATTACTTTAGGCCAATCTATTAGACATTATAATATCTTGGCCATATAATACTCATCAAATCTTTTACCATCTATTATTAAAGAATTTATTTTTGTTCCTTCGATTTGATAACCCATCTTTTTATATAAACCTACTGCTACTTCATTCTGTTTTACAACAGTTAATTCTAATCTGAATATACTATGATTAATTGCCCATTCTTCTAATGCTTGAAATAATTTTGTCCCAAGTCCCTTCCCAGTAAATTCCTCTAAAATTCCAATGGCAAGATACACCGAATGTTTTTTCCTTTTTGCTGTACTCCCAATTGCAAACGCATATCCTACTAACCTGCCAGTAGTTTCTTCCGCAACAAATATGGTCGAATTTGGGGATTTTTCAATCACTTCTAACTGTTTTCGTTGTTTTTCAGTTGTGGTCTTCCTTTCCCCTGCTCCATACAGCATGAAATGTGCCTGGTTTTCAACTTCTATAATTAGTTTCGCAAAATTTTCTGCATCCTCTAGTTTGATTTCTCTAATGTTCACTGTTTACCCACCTTATTTTATGATTTTTAGATTCTAATCATTTTTGATAGACGAATAGCTTTGATTGTTTAATTATTCTCGTAAAGGTTTGTTCGTACGAATAGCTCTTTTATATTCGATGTGGTGGTATTGAATCCCTTTATTTAATTGAACTGAAACCATACTAAAAAAATGTTCGATATTTTGGTCACAACTCATGTAAAAAAGGAGCCGATAATCCGACTCCTTTGAAATTCCAAAATAATTTTTTTAAAAAAATCTATTATTTATATATATTAAAATTAAATCGTTTTATTTAGGAATTTTGCTAATGCCTCCACAATCAAATTATGATCTTCCTCTTGTGCTAAGCCTGAAACAGTAATGACGCCAATTACGCCCGATCCTTTAATTTTAATAGGAAATGCCCCACCATGTGCTGCAAACTCATAAGGACTGGCTGAGTAAAATTCATTATATGATCTATTTTTCATTTCATTGTAAAGCCTCATATAATAAGAGCTACAATGATGACGGAGAACAATATTTGATTTTCGATTGATCCATAAATCTTGGTCTGGTGATGTATGATCCATTGCATAATGGAAAATACTTTGACCGTTTTTCAAAATATTTATAGCAACTGGTTTATCTAAATCTTTAGCAGCTTCAATAATTAACAAACCAATTTCTAAAGCATCTTTATTTGAAAAACTATTAAAGACTAGATTTTCTTCTTGTTTTCTTACCTCTTCAAGTTTTTGTTGAATAGTTTTCTCTTCCATACAACCTCCAATTAAAGATAAATCACTTTCTTTTCATCACTACTTTTAAGTGCTGCTTCAATGATTTTAATAACAGACAAGCCTTCTATACCTGTAACGGGAGCATTGGTACCATTTAAAATACTATCAGCAATTTTCTTGTAATATGTTGTATACGAACCTGGTATTGTTTCAATGGTTTCTTCCATTTCTTTTTCGCCGTCAACAGTATAGAGCTTTCCATATAATTGCGGTTCATCCATACCCCATGCTTGTTCAGTAGGTTTTTTACCTTCTTTTAGTGCGGCTTCTTGTCCATCTATTCCATACTTAATAAAGCTCCCTTTGTTTCCATGTACTTGAAAACGTGGTCCGTTACTTGGGATGATGGAACCAGAATGTAAAATTACACGTAGTTTGTCATATCCTAAAATGATATGGAAATAATCATCTTTTTCTGCATTTTCTCTTTGTGCAAATACATCCGCTGAGATGAATTGAGGCTGCCCAAAAAGGCTTAAAGCTTGATCAATTAAATGCGAACCTAAATCATATAACATGCCAGAACCAGGACCTTGTTTTTCTCTCCATCGATTCCTTATTTCTGGTCTATATCGGTCAAAATGAACTTGATATGTATTGATTTCTCCTAATACACCTTCATTTATTAACTTTTTAACTGTTAAAAAGTCATTATCCCATCTTCTATTATGATATACACTTAGTACTCGATTCTTTTCTTCAGCAATCTTAATTAGCTCTTCTGCTTCCCATGTTTCCACGACCATCGGTTTTTCTAAAATGACATGTTTACCAGCTTCTAAACTTTTTTTAGCCATTTCATAATGCATACTACTTGGCGTAGTAATGACAACTAAGTCAATCAATTCATCTTTTAGTACCTCATCTAAACTACTTACTACCTCTACATCTCCTAAATCTCTTTTTACATCTTCCTTTTTTGAACTAACAACTTTTGTTAATTCAAATTCTTCTAGAACACTTATAAAAGGTGCATGGAACGTAGCTCCTGAAAAACCAAATCCAATTAAACCAACCTTAATTTTTTTCACCCGAAATCCTCTCCCTTTCCTCTTCTTCTAAACTAATTAAATGAATATTAAATTCAATGATTTTTCTTTTAAATTCTTCATCTGGATCTTTGTCTGTAATAATGATGTCTATTCCCTTAATATCACATACCTTATGCAGAAAAACTTTTTCGAACTTTGTAAGATCTGCCAATAAAACTACTTGTTTTGCACAACTAATCATTTTTTTCTTTAAAAACGCTTCCTCTTCATCAGGTGAAGTTATTCCTTCTGCGCTAATTCCACAAGCACCTAGAAATAGCTGATCAACTTTGTAATCATTAAGTGTTTCAATTGTCCTAGGTCCAACTAAATTTCTATTTTTCCGATTAAATTTTCCTGGTAGCATAAAGGTTTGAATTTCTTCATACTCACCTAATAAATCAACTATATCAATTGAATTTGTAATCACATTAACTTGTTTACCTGACATAAATTTTGACATGAGTGCACAAGTTGAAGATGTATCCATTAATAAGTCACTAGTTTCACGAATAAGTACTGATGCTCTTTGCGCAATTTTCTCCTTGCCTTCAGTTGCATTTCGTTCTTTATAATCGGTTAAATTTCGATTAGATGTTGGAAGTGTTGCTCCACCCTTTATTCGCATAATTTCCCCGCGTTCTTCAAGTTTGACGAGATCCCTTCTTGCTGTATCCTTTGAAACGCTTAGCATTGTACATATTTCTTCTAAAGTAATCTCATTATTTGAAGCCAAATAATTTATGATCAAAGATAATCTTTGTTCTTGATACATCGCTTAGAGCCCCTTTATCTATTCCCTTAAGATTGAATTCTAAAGCTATTATATATAATTAATTTAAGTATTTCCACAAAAAAACTTAAAAAACTTAATTTAATTACGTTTTTTAAGCAGACTAACGGATTATATGTAACAAAAAATAAAAAAAGACGGTATTAAACTTTACCGTCTTTAAAAACTGTTTATAAAAATTTAATTTGGTGGAAAAGATGATTTTTCCCATTCCATTCGATAATAAATTCTTCAATCCCTAAAACTGCAGTTTCTGGTTTTGACACTTGATGATCAATCCATTTCTTAAGTTTAGGTAATACATCATTATGAAATTGAGATTTGGCCTTCTCTGGATAAATAGTTTGGGAGACTGGATAGAAATAAATTCTAATATCCTTGTCTCTATTACAAGTAACAGAAGCTACAACAGTACCGCTGATTTGTGGTGGTCTTGCACAACGATTATCAAATTCAAACTTTCTTGTTAGGCCAAATATAACACTGGCCTCTTCTTTACTAGGAAGATTCAACTTTATTTGTTTTCTATTTGCAGCATATGTTTCAACTTTATTGAGATTTCTAAAAAAAACGATCTTCAATTTTGCACCTCCTAATAATAGCCACAACAAATAACATTTTCTACTTCATTTAATTTATGCCCCTACTAATAATCATATTGACCTACTTTGAAATAATCACAATAAAAAAAATCGACAAAAATGTCGATACTGTTCAAAGCTATTAAACTATTTGAGTTATGCTTGAATTTAGATAGTAAAAAATTATTTAATATAGTAAACTAGTCCTCCAATACAAATTAAAAAAATGCCTATAACTCCTGACCAGATGGAGAATTGATCTTTATTTAAGTGCCCTAACTTAAAAATATCATCTTTCACTACTCTTTGTTGTTCTGGAGCTTGAAACGCACCTATGAGTATTCCAGAAATAAGTATAAAAATTGCACCTATAATAAAACAAATTTTCACCAAATTTAATCCACTCTCCTTTATGAATTATATTCAAAGGAGGAGTACCAAAACCCTTTATTATTTTATCACTTATCTAAACGAATCAACTACTAATCTCCAAAGAAAATTTCCTATTAACAACGACAATCCAAGATAAAGTACAAAAATGAGAAGTACTACTAGGAACCTTTTAATCTTATTCAGCATAGTAATCCCCCATTATGTAAATTTAGTGTCAAAATAAGTAAATTTATATAATTTTATACTGTTAATAGGGAGAAAGAACTTATTTAGAGAATATTTTCATTTTAAAATTGGATTAAATTATGACGATTAATTAAAAATACTTATTATAACCAATTTTAAATCCATTTTTCATTTTTAATTACTAAAATATAAGTTATATAGATTGAAATAATAAAATTAAAATAACCTCTCTAAAAGAGAGGTTATTTATCAGCTTTAAGGTTATACACCGGTTTCATGAAGAAATCGATTTCAATCTGTTCAGTAATATTTTCTAATATTAATTTAGGCTTTTTATATACCATTGGTGATTCATCGATTGTATGTTTGTTAACAGAGGTTGTATATACGCCCTTCATTGCTTTTTGATAAACATCTAAGTCGACTTTATAGACTGCGTCTGTTCGGCTCATTATTCGACCTGCTCCGTGTGGTGCTGAATAATTGTAGTCACTCGAACTTTTGCCTTTTCCTACAACACATCCATATGCCATATTAAATGGGATGATTATTTCTTCACCCTCACTGGCTGAAATTGCGCCTTTTCTTAGAATATTGTTTTGAAGGTCGATATAATTATGTACCGATTCAATTTTTTTAATCGAATCAAAATCGAGTTTAAAATATTTTTCAATGATGATTTTAGCAATCGTTTCTCTATTTAACGAGGCGAAATGTTGGGCAATTGATAGATCTCTTAAATATGCATCTTTGTCTTCCTGTTTAGATAAATATTCGAATCCTTTATAATTTTCTCCGAATAATTGTTTCATATTTTCTTTAGCGACGTTCATATGATGTTTTGCAATTTCAAATCCAAAATTTCTTGAACCTGTGTGGATTACAAGCCAAAAATGATTATTTTCATCTTTATCAATTTCTATAAAATGATTTCCGGAACCTAGCGTTGCAATACTGTTCATTACATACATATAGTTCAGATTAAGTCTCTCAATCGCTTCTGCAATCTCTACCGGCTCAATTACTGGTTCCTCATGAATATTTGAACCAATCGGGATATTTTTTCGGATGAACTTATCAAGTTTTTCACTCTTAATTGATTTCATACGCCCTAGATGGTATGCACTAACGCCACATCCAATATCTACACCGACGATCGAAGGAATAATAAAATCATTCAAAGTCATCGTAAAACCTACAATGACGCCTCCACTAGATATATGGCAGTCTGGCATGACAACAATGTTTGAATTTGCAAAGCATTCAGTATCCAAGATTGTTTTTAATCGTGTAATGACATTTGTATCAACATAATCAAGTAGTATTTTTCCATTATTGTGTTTTCCATTAAATTCTAACATGCGTGATCCTCACTTGTGTTTTTCTTTCATAAAGTCCCATCCACGTAACAATGGAACAAACTTAGAAATATTATATCATCTCTTATTATACGATTCGTTAATTTCCTGAAAAATAAAAGAATCGTCAACTTCATTCACCATATTCAAATAATCCATTTTTTAGTAGAATAGCAAACTTTCTCTCCTTATTTACATTCAGTATCACTAAACAAAATATTAGAAGTGTACTAACATTAATTCCATATTCTTTTCACTTTAACTAATGATTTACCTTCAAAGGTTAATTTATAAATATCCGGCATAGCAAGTTCATTCCAAAAATTGAAATCATATTTTTGATCAAAATAATTCATAATTAGTACCATCAAATTGCCATGTGTACCAATAACAATGTTTTTACCAGAATAATTTACTAATAATTTGTTTATTGCTTCTATTCCTCTTTTTTGAGCCGTATAATTTGACTCTCCACCATTTAACGAACGCTTAAAGTCCATCCAAACTTCTCTTATTTCTTTTTCAAAATCCCCAACAGGCTCTAGTGATAGGAGTCGCTCTTTAAAATCTTCCTCTATAATAATGTCTAAATTTGATGATTTGGCTATCTCTTGAACTGTTTGAATTGCACGTTTATATGGACTTGAAATTACGTAGTCAATCTTTTCATTTATTAGTAGTTTAGTAACATTAATTGCATCAGTAAATCCTCTTTTAGATAAAGGTCGGCCCAATTCATCAGGAGTATAAGTTGAATGCGCATGTCTTACTAAGTATAAGTTCGTTATCATTTGGCACCACTCCCTTTATAAAATTTTTTACCTACTATAAAATTCGACATTTTTTTAACATTTCCTTGTACTGTCTTCAGTCATTAATAACTCTTTATATCCATGGGTTTAATTGAATTTCTTTCCTTTACCATTTCCTCTTTTTCTACATCTTCTAGATTTAATATTTTTTGACAAAAAAATATGCTAACATAAAAAACATTTTATAAAAGTATAGTTTTGAATAATTCAACTTAAACTAAACAAAAAAATTACACAAGGTTTGGTGTAAATAGATGAAAAAAATATGTATTATTACTATTTTGAGCACAATCATTTTTTTTAGTTCTTTGCAATTAGCGCTAGCAGAAAAGTTGAATGAAGTTTCTGCAACACTTACAGTCCAAGTAGGAACAACAGCTGACTCCTCAGGAGAATCTGGTCAACCGATTAAAGGCGCTAGGGTTATTGTGATCAATTCATTAGGAAAAGTTATAGGTACTAAATTAACAGATTCAAATGGCATTGCAAAAATAAATGTATCAGTGAAGAAGGATCCCCTTTTTCCGAAGAAGCAAATGGGAGAGGTTACTTTAATCACTGTAGCAAACGGATATAATGAACAAATCGATTTTAGTGTACCTATAAATGAATTCAATGACCATACGGCTAAAGACTCGGTGTCACTATGGAAGGTGGATCCAAAAAGAAGAAATGAACTACGTTTTACCAATTGTTCGTATCATCGGTTAACCGTTTATGAAATGTTAGATGATTATGCAAAGCAAGTCGGATTAACGAGACAAAAAATAATGGTGGATGCAGGAGCAGAGCCGCCTTGGGGTCCAAAATTGAAAAAATAATAGGAGATTAAACAAATTCAAAGTTATTTATAGTTCGTTATTAAAACCAAAAAATAGACTGTTTCAAATTAACAGTCTATTTTAAACTTAGATCCATTCAACAATTCTCAATGTTAAAACATACTTCAAACAAGAACTAAATCTGTATAACAAAATCTAGTTTCTCCAGTATAAACATCAGCAGTTAGCTTCTTTTCTCCAATGCCAAACTGAATGGGATTATTAAAAATAGGACCATCAAATACAAATGAATGGTATTCTCCATTCTCACCACAAGGATCAACCTCTTTTGGAAGTTCCTTGATTAAATGATAATCTATTTCTTTACCAGAATATTCTTCTGATAATCTTGTTAAATCAACACATGTAATAATCGTTTTATAGCCTAAGGAAATAAAGCGTTCAATCACATTTGTCGTACCTTCACCCCATAAAGGAAAAATTGGATTAATACCTAATGGTTTAAGCATGTCCTCTCGATACTTTCGTATGTCTTCAAGAAATAAATCTCCAAATGCAATATTTTCAATCCCTTGTTCCTTTAGCTCTAAATTAACCTTAGTCATAATTTCTTGATATTTTTGATTAGAACAATTGTCCGGTATCCAAATTTTCTTTAATGGTAGACCGATTGAATTTGCTTGTGCCTCCAATAATTCAACCCTTACTCCATGAATGCTCGTACGATTAAACCCTTCAGTTACTGATGCGATTAGTACGACTACTTCAAATTCATCAGAATGCAAAAGATCATGCAGTGCCAAAGTTGAATCTTTACCACTAAAAGATACTGCTATTTTTTTCTTATTAATTGGGATTACCACCTTTTTTTATATACATTCTATTAATTAAAATCTTTAAGTCTCCTATTTGACCTAGATTCCATCATCTTCCATAAAAAATTATAGCATTTTTCAATTAATTAATATTCATTTAAATAATATAAAGCCGGTAATATGATTAATCTTCAAAAATAGATAATAAATTTTTATAAAATGGCTAATAAATAACGAAGAATGTTTCACTGAAAAATAAAATTGACATACAACCATAAGGTGTTATAATTTAAATAACACCTTATGGTTGTATAAATTATTTATAGGAGGCAACAAGAATGGACAAGCAAGGTCAAGAAATGTTTTTAAATTTCATTTTACAAAGAGTTCAAGAAGGTAAAGAAGATGAAGCAAGGGAAATTCTTTTAGAAAACTTCAGAAAACAAGATGAAGGTACTTTTTCATTAGAAGAAGTTCAACAATTTGTTCCTAAGATGATTACTTTATTAAAGCCTGATAAACTTGAAGAAGTTAAAGCAGTTGTAATGCAATTCGCTGGAAATTTTGGTAAATAAAGTGAAAAAAACTCTGTCTATCAGAGTTTTTTACTTTATTTTACATTTTATTAAATACTTCCCACCAAATAGCTCCCTTAGCCTTTTCCCTTTCAATCAATCCCTCTACTTCTCTAAATGACGTTCAAAAATAAAAAATGAATAAAGTCTATACATTATTGCAATCAGAGCTAAAATTGACAAATAAATCATCGAGTGGTCATCAATAAAAAATGACGCAATACAAATCGCAAATGCTAGAAATGTTAGAAAGTTCCCAGAGAAACCATTAATTGGTTGATTGTTAAGAAAAAGTGTTTTGGCACCTTTTAAATCTTTTGCATAACAATCTTCATGATAAGGAACGACTTGTAAAAACATCGTAGCAGTAACGAGATCTCCTCTGATCCTTATTTCCTTTAAACATCGATCGCAATGGACAGTTTTAGCCAAATAAGTCACCCCATACTTTTTAATTCAACATTAAACAATAATTCTATTTTTTTTTGATCGATTCCTAGTAAACTATGAACTTTTTATCAAATAAAAAAAAAGAACCATCATGGATCTTTTTTATTTCTTTATATCGAAAAAAAGATATGAAACCACCCTTCTTGTTTTTCTTGCTAATTTGCCGTTGGATCATTTATACCCAATTCCGGATAAAATTTTGTTAAAAATTCATTTAAAATAACCTTGTGACTTTTAACAATATTATTTGGTAGTTCATTTGGATAAAAGAATTCAAATTTAATAGATTCCGAATCATTAACACTTATAGTCCCTTTATATTCTTCTGTATAATAAGCAACCGTAACTACGAAAAATTCATCTCCGTTTTCAGCTTTAACGAAGTTTTGTGGTCCTGAATAAACATTTATTAAATTCAAATGATCTACTATTAGCCCCGTTTCTTCAGTAACTTCCCTCTTGGCTACATCTTCTGTAGATTCCCCTAACTCCATTAGTCCACCTGGTATTCCCCAATAGCCATTTGGAAATTTTCTAAGTTGTAATAATAATCTACCGGATTGGTCAATGATGATTTTAACTGAGCCTACAAATATTAATGGTCTATGTCCAACAATACTCCTTAACTCTTCTATATATCCCATTTTTACGCCCCCTTTTTATTACTATATCTTACCTAGAATACTTTCAGCTAGATTCCCTAAATGCTATTTTCAAATTTTGTATTTATTTTCCTTGAATAGAAATACTTGGAAATAATCAAACTAACTTTTAGTTTATATCTTGAATTTAGAAATTGGAGGGATTAAATTGTCTTCAAAAAAAACAGAGAGAGAACAAGATCATAATTTAAACGGAACTTTCATCAGTGTCCTTGTACTTGGTGTTTTTATTTTAATTTTATGGTTTAGCTTCTATGCTTTTTATTTACATCGCTAGTAAGGAGGATGTTCATGCATCTACATAAATTTGAAAAAATATGGCTAACATTTGGAATGATTTCATTAATTGTTTTTTTAGTAATTATCGGTATTACAGCCTTTCGTTCACATCTTCAGCCAGCAGGCGGGATGAACACGGTAAATCCTCAAACCGTTGAAAAAACTGCACCATTTAGTCATCCAGGTGTGTATCAAAAAGATGATGGTACATTCGAAGTCGTAATACTAGCAAAAACATTTGCTTATGCACCGAGCAAATTAAAAGTACCTGTTGGTAAGAAGGTGCGCTTTGTTTTAACTAGTACCGATGTGACACACAGTTTTTCAATCGTTAATACAAATGTCAATATGATGGCTGTTCCAGGACAAATTAATACGAAGGAATATTCCTTTAAAAAACCAGGAAATTATTTAATTTTATGTAATGAATATTGTGGAACGGGTCATTCATTTATGCAAACTACTATCGAGGCGGTGAAATAATGAATGAAATGATAGGAAGACCAGATCGTAAACTAGCTTTAACACATATTGTAGTGGCGTATATTGCTTTTTTAATAGGTACATTTACTGGCCTTATGCAGGTCTTTGTGCGAAATAATGCACTTGAACTTCCAAAATGGCTTGATTACTATCAAATTCTAACAGCTCATGGAGTTCTGCTTGCACTTGTCTTTACTACATATTTTATATTTGGTTTCTTAATTACAGGAATGAGTAAAACACTAGGTGATTTTGGAGCTAAAGTACAGACATTTATTTGGTTAGGTTTTATTGTAATGACGATTGGAACAATACTTGCAGTGTTAGAAATATTATCAGGTCAAGCCTCTGTTTTATACACATTCTATGCCCCATTGCAGGCTAATGCTTGGTTTTATGTTGCTTTAGCACTTTTTGTAGTTGGTACATGGATCAGTGGATTTGCATTAGTTGGACATTATGTTGCTTGGAAAAAGAATAATAAAGGTAAAATAAGTCCTCTAATCGCTTTTATGACTGTAGCAACAATCGTATTATGGGTTATTGCTAGTCTAGGAGTAGCTGCGACAGTTCTATTTCAATTCATTCCGTGGTCTTTCGGTTGGGTAGACACAATCAACGTTGAATTAAGTCGATCACTTTTTTGGTTTTTCGGTCACCCACTTGTTTATTTTTGGTTACTCCCTGCTTATATAGGTTGGTATGCAATTATGCCAAAAATAGTTGGTGGAGAAGTATTTAGTGACTCTCTTGCACGACTTGCTTTTATCTTATTTCTTTTGTTCTCTATACCAGTCGGTTTTCATCATCAACTTCAAGAACCCGGTATCTCAACCTTTTGGAAATTTTTACAGACTGTATTAACTTTTATGGTCATTATACCATCATTAATGACGGCTTTCTCTATGTTTGCAGTGTTTGAGATTTCTGGAAGAAAAAAAGGTGCGAAAGGTTTATTTGGTTGGATTTTTAAATTACCATGGAAAGATGTTCGGTTTACATCACTTTTCATTGCCATGTTATTTTTCGCTCCAGGTGGTGCAGGTGGAATCATCAATGCAAGCTATCAATTAGATGAAATCGTTCATAACACACTTTGGATTGTTGGACATTTCCATATTACAGTAGGTACACCTGTTGCAATGACATTTTTCGGATTAACCTTTTGGCTTATTCCTTATTTAACAGGAAAGAAACTTACAAATGCATTCCAAAAATTAGCGTTTATACAGATTTTCACATGGGCAATCGGGATGTTTTTAATGTCGACTACAATGCATATTCTCGGAATTTATGGTGCTCCTAGAAGAACCTCATATACTGATTATATGGGTCATCCTGCAGCCGCTAAATGGTTTTCTGGGATATTCACAAATCATGTAACAGTTGCGGTTGGTGGATCAATTTTGTTCTTATCTGCTTTATTATTAATTTTCATCGTCCTACAAGCGTTATTTACTTTACCAACTGCGAATTCGAAAGAAGAAACAGTTGAATTCCCAGTTGCCGAAAGTAATACCGAAAACACACCTCGTATATTGGAAAATTGGTGGCTGTGGATTGGTGTATCCATTGTATTAATTGCAATTGCTTATACAATTCCTTTATCACATATGATGCATCAACATCATCCGACTGGCTCGGAAGGCTTCAAAACTTGGTAGGAGTGAATTAATTTGTTCATATTTACATTTTCGTTAATTTTGGTATGCGTTATCAGTATCGTTATTCTTGTTGATTTAACGACTAAAGAAGAATAATAAAAGAAAAAATCCCCCCTGAATATAATTATATAATAAAAAGAAACAACCTATTTCGAATTTGATTTGATCTAAGATTGTTTCTTTTTTGTTTTATTTTAAAAAAATGGAAATTAAGCTACTTTTTTATTTCCATTATATTTAGCATTTGAATTTTTTTTATTTTTTGCTTCCGAACTAGAAACCCAATAAGCTGCTCCTACAAATAAACTACCGCCAATAATGTTTCCAATTGTAACTGGTACAAGATTCGAAATCATTCCGGCTAATGTTACTGTTTCTGGGTGTTTAATTAATAATGAAATCGATAATAATGTCATGTTTGCAATACTATGCTCAAAACCTGAGGTAATGAACGCAAACAGACACCAAAATACCATAATTAATTTCCCTGTCTCAGATTTCATTTTAAATGAACACCACAGTGCTAAACAAACAAGTATATTACACAGAATTCCACTAACTAGTAATTCCATAAATGGTGCATTCATTTTTGCTGCGGCTGCATTATTAATAAATTCTGCCACTCCACCATTAGCTAGCCCTGAGTATGCAAATAATAACGCCACTAATACTGATCCAAGTAAATTTCCTAGATAACTATAGCCCCATACTTTCGTAGTGTCAATCCAATTAACCTTTTTTTCTAACATACCTATAGACATAATCATATTATTTCCAGTAAATAAATCTGCTCCTGCCATAATGACTAAACTTAAGGCAATTCCAAATGAAACACCCATAATAATTTTCGTACCAGCAAAACCAGTAGGTGCGAGTATTCCACCGATTGTAAAGATTAATATGATACCTAGTCCTACAAAAAATCCTGCCATCATTGTAGGGACCATATATCTAGATTTACTTGATTTAATTTGGTTTGTCTTCGAGATAGCTACATTTCCAATTGAATTAATAACTTCTTTCAAATTGATCACCCTATATTTAGATTTTACCCTTTTCTTGTATCCGCTCTATAAGTGCTTGACTCATTAATTCATCAAATTGTAAATTCCCACAAAGATAAAATTTTTCATTTTCGATTGAAATCCGTCTCTTAATTTTTTCAAGAAGTAATCCTGTAAATAATAAATATGGCATAACATAAATACTTTGAAATTCTTTACTCATATTATTAATGGTATCTTCTAATCTTGGATTACCCGCAGTTAAAAAAGCTGTGCGAACAGGGACATTAATTCGCGCCTCAACAGCATTTCCAATTTGTTTAAGCATTTCGATCGGCTCGGGGTCACTACTTCCACGACCTACTAATATAATTGCAGCATTACTAGTTCCACATGCTGCTTGGACACGTTTTAGAACAAGCTGAATCATTTTTTTATGAATACCAAATGGCTCAGTTATCGTAATATTTACATGTCGAAATCGTTTTAAAATAATATTGAATTCGTCTGGAATATCGCGTTTATAATGTCCCGCTGCAAATAATAATACTGGTACAACTAATATATTTATCGCACCTTCTACGATAATTTTTTCCAAACTTTGTTGAATAGTTGGATCAACTAATTCTAAAAACGCATATTCTTGGACTTGAATAGGAATTTCTTTGATTACAGATTGAATAAAGTGTATAAATTGTTGATTACCTTCTTGCCTACGACTTCCGTGACCAATATATACAACAGCATCAAACATTTTTTCACTTCCAATCACCTAGCATTAATTCCGTTTGTAATTCTTCGTCAATTTTAGTAAACCCGCATTTAAAAGCATATTCCCTAACCGACTCACCAATATATGCAAATGGTAAATTCATTAAATGACTTTCTTTAGTATTCTTTAATTCTTTTATAAACCAATCAACAGATGAACAATTTGGAAAAATAATTGATTCCCATTTTGTTTCTTCAAGCATTCTTTGATTGATTACATCAAATCGAGAATCTGCAATATTTTCATGTGTGGCTATAAATTGTGAGTTTGTTGGTAATTTCGTATATTTGTCTACCGATCCTATAAATACTGTGTGGTTCTTACCGCCACTGTCCTTCTCAGCCAAAATTCCATACTTCTCAAGTTCTTTGTTTGTTTTCGGCGATATATACTCAATTCTATTTGGAAGTCTACGAACATCGAATTTTAATTTATACATTTTAGTAAAAAATAATTTTACACTTTCTGGTGAACAAAAGACGATTCTTTCATGGCTTAGTGCATCCACTACCTGAATATGCTCAATAGGAAGTTGAACTGATTTAAGTGTTGGAAAAGCGTAAACCTCAGCTCCGTTTTCTGATAAAAACGTTTCTAATCCATTCTTTTCTACTGATGCTGTTCCTTTAGCTAATAAAATTTTTCTACCAAAATATTTTTTCTTTTCAAACCAAAAAATCTTCGAGCGTAATTTGACAACATCTCCAATAATTGTCATTGCTGGATTTGTAATTTCTTCTTTCTCAATAACTGAAACAATTGTTTCAATTGTTCCTTCAACGACTTTTTGTTTTCCAAATGTACCCCACTGAATAACAGCTACTGGAGTATCCTTAGATTTACCATTCTTTATTAGGTGTGTACATATTTTAGGGAGATTACTTACCCCCATATAATAAGCAAGTGTGTCCCCTAACTGATCAGAACAATTCGATTCAATAATACCTTCATTTCCCATACATTTATGGCCTGTTCTTAAGGTGAAACTTGTACTATATTCTCTATGTGTAACTGGGATTCCAGCATATGCTGCTGTAGCAATGCTAGATGTAATTCCAGGAATAATTTCAAAAGGTATATCATGCTTTGAAGCTTCCTCTGCTTCTTCACCTACTCGACCGAAAACAGATGGGTCTCCGCCTTTTAATCTAACGACATATTTCCCGTCTTTGGAGAAAGTTACTAAAGTTTGATTAATCATTTCTTGACGCATAGTATGTCTGTTAGGAAGCTTCCCACAGTAAATGAATTCACAATTATCATCCGCTTCTCGAAGTAGCCTTGGATTAGCAAGTCGATCATATAAAATGACTTCTGCTTCTCGAATACATTTCAATCCTTTTTCTGTTATTAACCCTAAATCCCCAGGTCCAGCACCAACAAATGAAATAAATCCAGATTTTTTTGTCATAAATCACACCGTAATATAAACAGAACCGTCGATTACTTCGGTTATATATGTTTTTACAATGCCATCATCAGGTTTTTGAACTTCACCAGTTATTAATGAAATTTTCCAGTCACGTAGAGGACAGAACACATATTCACCTGACACAATCCCTTCGGCAAGTGGTCCATTAGTCCCTGGACATATACTTTCGATTGCACGAACATCTTCATTTGATAATCGGAATAATGCGATTGATTCCCCTTTTACAACTACTTCCTTTCCAATTTGTATTGGTAAAGATGCTAGGTCAATAATCTTAATTTTCTCCGTTGTTGAAATCATTTTATTGCTCCTCTCTAGTTTAAAATTACTTTCTGATAATCTCGTATAGTTCTAATTGATTAGTAAGCGCTTGGCCCCATGCTTCTTCATATGTTGATTTTGCTTGGTCAAATTTCTCTACTAAAGCATTTTGTTGTTCCTTGTTTAACAATACTTTTCTAATCGTTTCCACTCCAGTTCGCTCTACCCATGGAGCAGTTCGTTCCCCGTATACACCCGTTTCACGATAATATTGAACATAAGCTTTTGCCATGTGGACTACTTCTTCTTCTGTTGTCAGAGTCGTTAATAAATCGCATTCTCGGACTTCTGTTCCACCATTACCACCTATATAAAGCTGGAAGCCATTTTCCACACAAATTACTCCAAAGTCTTTAGTAAGCACTTCTGCGCAATTTCGAGGACATCCTGTAACACCCATTTTCATCTTATGTGGAGTGTCAACCATTTCGATTGCTTTCTCTAATTGGATTCCTAAGCCTAGAGAATCTTGCGTTCCAAATCGACAAAATCGATTGCCGACGCACGACTTAACATTTCTAAGCGACTTAGAATAAGCATAACCCGAACGCATCCCTAATTCTTTCCAAACTTTCGGTACATCTTCTTTTTTAACACCATACAAACCAACACGGCTCGCACCAGTAACTTTAACTAAAGGTACGTTGAATTTATTTGCTACTTCACCAAGTTTAATTAATTCATCACCAGTCGTTACTCCCCCATACATTCGCGGTACAATTGAGAATGACCCATCTTTTTGGATATTCCCTTCCATTCGTTCATTGACGAAACGTGATGATTTATCATCCTGATAATCATTTGGATGCATCATTCTTAAATAATAATTTAGAGCTGGACGGCATTTTGAACAACCTTCTTCATTTTCAAATCCTAATACAATTCGAACCTCTCTAGGAGTTTGTAATCCTTTTTCTTCGATTTCATTAATAACTTCATCACGAGATAATGTTGTACATCCACACATACCAGGCTTTGTGGCATTGGGATCAAATGTATCACCTAATGTAACTGCTAAAATACTTTCAACCATTCCTTTACACTTTCCACATGATGCGCCAGCCTTTGTGCAACTTTTCACATCTTCAAACGTAGTAAGCTCTTGTTCTAAAATTGATTGAACGATTGTTCCTTTCGTGACGCCATTACATCCACAAACTGTATCATTAGCACTCATAGTAAGAACAAAATCTTCACCGGAGTCCTCTCCTGATTTATGGAGAATAGAAGCACTTGTATATTCCTTTATATTTATTTCATTTTTCAACATGTTGAATAATCGATTTCCATCCGATGCGTCACCATATAAAACTACTCCAACAACTTTTTCATCTTTCACAATTACTTTTTTGTATAGTCCGGCAAATTGGTCATTTACAATGATTGCTTGCATATCTTCTCCTTCATGGATTAATCCACCAGAGAATAAATCACAACCAGATACTTTTAACTGAGTTGATAAAATACTTCCTTTATATCCGTTCGTTGAATTACCAGTCATATGCTCTGCAAGCACAATCCCTTGTTCGTACAGCGGTGCTACTAAACCATAGGTAGTTCCGTTATGTTCGACGCATTCACCTACTGCATAAATTGATGGTTCAGATGTTTGCATAAAATCGTTAACTACTATTGCACGGTTAGCATTGATTCCTGCTTCTTTTGCTAAAGAAATATTAGGTCTAATTCCTACTGCCATTACGACTAAATCACAATCTAATGAAGTTCCATCTGAGAAACTTATTCCTTCTAAACGATTTGTTCCATTTATTGAAATCGTTTGTTTCTCCATTAAGAAATTCATGCCCTGTGCTTCTAAATCTTTTTTTAACATTTTCGCAGCAGTTGCATCTAATTGTTGTTCCATTAAAGTAGGTAGTAGGTGAACAACATGAACTTCCATTCCTCGGTCAATTAAGCCTCTTGCTGCTTCTAAACCTAATAGGCCTCCCCCAATTACTACGGCTTTTTTATATTTTTTTGCATAATCTATCATTAATTCAGTATTTTGAATTGTTCGGAAACCGATAACTCCTTGAAGATCATTTCCTGGTATAGGTAGGATAAAGGCACTAGATCCAGTAGCTAAAATAAGCTCATCATATGAAATCGTTTTTCCTTTTTCTGTTTCGACTTTTTTTTCTGCAGGAGAGATTTTTGACACTTTTTCGTTTGTAAGGAGAGTAATATTATTTTCTATATACCAGTTCCAATCATTTATATTGATTTCATCGAAGGTTGTTTTTCCTTGCAATACATTTGATAACATGATCCTGTTATAGTTTGGATAAGGTTCATCACCTATTATTGTGATTTCAAATAAATCTTTATTTCTTTTTAAAATCTCTTCTATACATCGAACTCCTGCCATTCCATTTCCAATCATCAATAATTTTCTTTTCATCTCTACTGTCCCCCAAATACAATTTGTGAACTTTTTCACATGTTTTACTGAAAAAAATCAACTTCATCATTCATTACTTGCTTTTCCCTTCTAAATACAAGTTTAGTATAACGGATAAAGTAATTTATTACTGGAAAATATTTGACAAAATTTTGAACAAAATGATTAGTCCTTTTTACTAAAAAACCTCCAAAACTAAAATTAGCCTCAGAGGTTATGAATTTATTTTTTCTTTTTTAATTTTTCTTCAGCTTTTTTAATATCCTCAAGTTCCCTATACTTTACAATCATTTTTATCAAATCAAATGGAAGTGGATCGTTTATTGGAAATTGTACAGATCCTTTAGCGCCTTTATAAATTGATAATTCTTCTTTAAATGCTGCAATCCCACTTGCCCCAGGGTAAAATCCAATATGATTTTTAAATGCAGCAAAATGTACTAAATTTTTATTTAGTGCAAATGTAGGCATCTGGTAACTAATTCTTTCAACCGCATTTGGTACAACTTCTTTTACACTCTTCCTCAAAGCTTGTAATTTTTCCTGAACATCTGGCTGAAATTGTGAAATATATTCATCAATCGTTTCAAATGATTTTTTAGTACTTTCCATAAATCCTCCTTTAACAAATTATCCTGCTTTTTCTGTTTTATCTCCAGAAAGTGAATTAATTCTTCTAAGTGAAGGGAATAAATACATCCAAAGTCCTGCAACTAGTATCGTTCCAAGTCCTCCTACAAATACAGCTGGTACGGCACCAATTAATCCAGCCATTGTTCCAGATTCAAATTCTCCAAGCTGATTCGAAGTTCCAATAAATAGCGAATTTACAGCATTTACTCTGCCTCTCATATCATCCGGTGTCTGAAGCTGAACAAGTGAAGAACGTATTACTACGCTGACCACATCTGAAGCTCCGATTATAAATAATGCAATTAACGAGATGACTAAGCTTGTTGAAATTGCAAATAGCATTGTTGCCAATCCAAAAATACCTAACGCTGCAAATAATATCGGACCAAAAGATCTTTTAAGTGGGAAATAAGCTAAAATTAGAGACATTATTAATGCTCCAACAGCTGGTGCAGTACGCATCAGACCTAAGCCCCAAGCTTCTGTATGTAAAATATCTTGCGCATAAATTGGTAAAAGTGCTGTAGCTCCTCCAAGTAAAACGGCAAATAGATCAAGTGAAATAGTTCCTAAAATGATTGGGTGTTTATAGACAAATTCTAACCCCATAAGCATTGTACGTAAAGTTACTGGCTCTGCTTTACGGATAAATTCACTATCTAATTTTATAAAAATTGTTAAGATTGATGAAAGTATTAAAGCAATTGCTGACGTTGCATATACGTATGCTGGTCCTACTGAAAATAAAACACCACCAAGAGACGGCCCAAGTATTTGTGCTGTTTGACCTGCCGATGTACTCCAAGAAATAGCTTGTTGTAAAATAGACTTTGGCACAACTTGAGGTAATAACGCCGAAGAAGCAGGTCCTTCAAATGATCGGCATGCACCGAGTATAAAAGCTGCAATTAATATTTCCTCCCTGCTAAGCCAATTAGCAAAATTACCATATAAAAGAAGTCCTGCTATTAAAGCTTCTACCATTTGGCATATGAAAACAATTTTCCGACGATCCACTCTGTCAGCAACCTGACCAACTACTAAAGTAAGTAAGACCATTGGAATAAATTGTGCTAAACCTACTAGACCTAGACTAAACGCGTCATGTGTCAAATCATACATTTGCCATCCAATTGCTACCGATAGCATCTGAAATGAAGTCGAAGTAAACATTCGAGAGACCCAAAAATTTGTAAATGAAGTCCCTTTAAAGATCGATTTTTTTGATGCAGACAAATTCAAACTCTCCCCTTTTTAACTCTAACAAATAGCAAATTGAATATTTATACTATTGATAAAATTTAAATACATACCATTATACTATTTTGACTCTGAATTTGTGGATTAATTCAACTTACATTTAATGAATTTTAATAATTGGAAAGCTCTTTTTTTAAATGGAACATCTATTAGAAAATAACTCTATTTTTCAAATTATTTCCATATAAAAAACACTTCTCTAATTAAAGAATGGTTTTTTAAAGTTGTAACGTAATTAATGAACTGCAGTTGAAATTAAAACAAAACCTTCATATCCATTTGTAGCTATTTCATCGCATTTTTTACGATAAGGTAAAATTTGAAATTCTCGTAGTTTTACTTTAATATTTGCCCCAGTGTACCATGAACCAGTTTTTGTAAATAGTTTTACCTCAACAGTAAAACGATATGTGAAATCCGCTATAAAAAAACTTGGTGCTAACAATCGCTCTCATGCTGTTGGTGAATTAATTCGAAAAGGAATTATTTCTTAAATTATGAAAGCGCTTTTAAACCTAAAAAAAACACTAATCCTTTTATGTAAAAGATTAGTGTAATTTTTTACTTAATCAAGCGAAATCCAATTATTTTTTAATGCAAAAATCACTGCATTTAATCTGTCAGTTACCTGTAATTTTTGGATTATATTTGAAACATGATTTTTAACAGTTTTACTCGAAATAAATAATTCAGATCCTATTTGAATATTGGAATATCCTTGAACTAGAAGTTGTAAAATTTCAATTTCTCTTTTCGTCAAAAGATCATTCATAGCTTCATAATCTAGTTCTTTCTTTTTCTTTCCATTCTCAAGAAGACGTGTATTTTCTTGAATGATTAAATTTGTCAATCGTGAATCTAAGAAGAATTGGCCATTTTGAACTTTTCTTACAATATATAATAAATATTCTTCATCAATGTCAGTTAAGCAAATTCCATTTACCCCAAGTTTCATTAAACTCTCTATTTCTTTATAATCCATGTTATTTTTTATGATTACTATATTAATGTTCTGATCACGTAACTTTAAAAGCTGAGATTTTATTCCCATCTCTTCATTTTTCACATGACAAATAAAAAATGTTTCATTTAAATCGCTTGTGTTAATTTCATGAAAATCTATTTTTCTAGCATCCAGATTATGATGTACTAAAATTGTACATATTCCTGATACAAATAGAGTATTTTCAACAAAAATAAATGTTTTATTTTCGTGGTGATTAAACTCATTGTTAGTAAACATTTTTATTCCCAACTTTCAACAGTAATTAGATTCAATTACTGATATTTTATTGCCTAATCCTAATTAATCCTATAAAATTAAATGGAATTAAGTAGTATTTTACATTGTTTACGAAAGAAATTATATTTCATATATGTTAAGCTATTGTTAAGTAATACTTAACAATGTAATGCACTTAGATATATTAAACTATTGATAGGATGTTTTTATATTAGGAGGTTAATATGAACTTTGAACAACTAGAATATGTTGTAAGTATCGCGAATGAAAAGTCGATTTCAAAGGCAGCGAAAAAATTGCATATTTCTCCTTCTGGGGTTAGTCAAGCCATTAGTCAACTTGAAAGAGAATTAGAAATAAATATATTTAATCGTTCTAGAGGAGGAATTACCTTAACTTTTGAGGGAGAGTTAGTATTATCTAGGTCGATTGAAATTTTAAATAATTTAAAAGATTTAAAAGAACAGCTTTCGGATTTTAAGGAAACTAGAGTAAAGCATATGAAAATTGCATGTGCACCTACTTTTACTTATATAATTCACGAAGTTTTAAAAAAATACTCTAGTAATAACAATGGAGCAACTATTGAATTAATTGAACAAGGTACACCTCAGATTATTAACAATTTAGCAAAAGAAGACTATGACTTAGCGTTAGTTGTATCTTCAAAAGCGGAATTAGAAAAGGAAAATAATATTAATTATGAATTTATAAGTAAAGGAAATGTTTGCATTTTAGTAGGTAAAAATTCTCCTTTATATGAATTAGACTATGTCACATCTGAAGAATTACTATACCAAAAAGTTATAATGTATAATGTTTCTAATAAAAATTTTCTACAATTAGCTAAAAAATTTAAAAATGAGATCGTTCTTAAATCAAATCGTACAATGACACTTATTGAAATTATTAAGGAGGGACGCGTATTTACATTTGTTCATAATACTACTTTAAAATATTTTCCAGAAGTATTAAGCGGCGAATTAAAAATAATCCCAGTTAAAGAAACAGATTATATTTATCAGGACTTTTGGGTAATATCTCCAAATACCAAAGAAAATACAAGTGAAAAAAATGAATTCATAAAGTGTGTAAAAGATCATTTAAATGGTATTTCTTAATAAAAAACGCTAAATGATACAAAACAAATTTGTATAATTAGCGTTTTTTATTTTAATTTAAGCATTAGGAAAAATCATTTTTAAGGATTCCTTCATATCAGGATTCGATTTAATTGTTGGACGTATTGATCTAGCCATTTCTTCAGCTTCTTCAATTGTTTCAGCTTTGTTTAGTGCAATTAATGCTCCAATTGCCACAGTACCTGCACGTGTATTACCACCACCACAATGGAAATACACTTTTTGATCATTTTGATAAGCTTCTACTACATGATCAATCGCTCTTTTAAGTGTTTCTGCTTGTTCTTCTTTATCATCAACAATCGGACTATGTACACGGTTAATTTGAGGGTCATCCTCATAATTTTTTACTCTCAGATCAAAAATAATATCTGCATTTTCGTTTTCCATCATGTCTTTAACGTCATCTGCCCCACCGAAAAAGACACGATCTTTTATTAATTCTTGATAATTCTTGTTGCTCATATTTTTGCCTCCAAAAACGATTTTTTAATATTTTTATTGAATGATTTCAATTAATCTTTCTTTTACATTCCCTTCAAATAATCCACCATGATAACAGATCACTTTTTCAATATCAAATGACAATAAAGACTCAAGTGATTTTATCGATTGTTCAATATTATAAGTGTATTGTGGGTTTGAAGGGTTTAATTGACCATTTTCAATCATCAGCGCATCTCCTGCAACTAATGTTTTCGACTCTTTATGATAAAAGCTTATATGTCCTGGTGTATGTCCAGCTGTGTCAATTACAATAATACCACCACAAATTGCCAAATCATTTCCTGGTGTAACAATATGGTTAACTTTACCTTTTGGTGGGTTTTCTAATCTGTTTTTAAATGCTTTTCGAAATTCATCTGTTGTATCGGCTGGCAATGACGCTACAGCTTTCGCAATTTTTTCTGGGGTAATTTTAATAAGTAACTTTTCACCTTGAATATAAGGTTTTTCTATCTCACTCGCATAGACTTCAATTTGGTTAGTAGACTCTTCTACGATCGCAGAAAGACTTCCAATATGATCAATATCTTGATGAGTAATCAGTATTTTATTAAGTTTTTCAAAAGATACTCCAACAGTTTCAAAGCAGTTTTGAAATTCGTTTAATTGTCCTGGATAACCTGTATCAATTAATACGACATCTTCGTCATCCCAAATTAGTGTTGGATGAATTGTATTAGTCATACCATTTGAATTCAACGTAATGCTTAACATTTGGATCTTATTTCTACCAAGCATAAAATCACTCCCGAACTATATTGTGTAATCATTTCCAAGTACTATCGTACCGATTATAGTCCATCCAGTCAACACAAAAATATATAATTATATCATAAATATTTTTATTTGTCAATAGATTGGTTGATTTATTAAAATGTAATTTTTAACATTTTCTCGAAAAAAACTAGATATACTAATCTTTCA
This sequence comes from Bacillus sp. AFS053548, assembly GCF_002575105.1. NCBI lineage: Bacteria > Bacillati > Bacillota > Bacilli > Caryophanales > Bacillaceae > Bacillus > Bacillus sp. AFS053548. The sequence continues at coordinate 32,337 of NZ_NUHI01000042.1, forward strand.
GTATATCTAGTCATTCTGTCGTAATAAGGACTTGTCGACTAAAATATTCACAGTAGAGGAAGTTTAGTGACGTTGATTCCCATTACAATTCCCTAATTTTTAAAGCGGGATATTTCCATGTTTTTTCTTAGGTCGTGTTTCACTTTTTGTTCTTAACATTTCTAAGGATTGTTTTAAGACTTTACGTGTTTCTCTTGGATCAATAACATCATCGACCATGCCGTGAGAAGCTGCAACATATGGGTTTGCAAACATTTCTCTATATTCTGAAATTTTTTCAGCTCTTGTTGCAATTGGATCGATACTTTGATTAATTTCTTTTGCGAAGATAATATTTGCTGCTCCTTCTGGTCCCATTACGGCGATTTCTGCATTTGGCCAAGCGTATACTACATCTGCACCAATTGCTTTCGAATTCATTGCTACGTATGCCCCGCCATATGCTTTTCTTAAGATTACAGTAATTTTTGGAACTGTAGCTTCTGAATATGCATATAAAATTTTAGCTCCGTGACGAATAATTCCACCATGCTCCTGGTTTACACCTGGGAAGAAACCTGTTACATCTTCAAATGTAATTAAAGGAATATTAAATGAATCACAGAAACGGATAAATCTTGAAAGTTTATCAGAAGAATTAATGTCAAGACCACCTGCCATTACTTTTGGCTGATTTGCTATGATTCCTACACTTTGTCCATCAATTCGACCAAACCCTATAACAATGTTCTTTGCAAAGTTTGGTTGTACTTCCATGAAGTCTCCATTATCAAGAATTTGCTCAACCACTTTTCTTACATCATAAACTTTCGTAGATTCGATCGGAACTAAGTCAATTAGATCTTCTCTCCAATCATCTTTTTCAAAGAATGGAACACCTTCTGGTTTTTCGTTATTATTTTGAGGTAAGAAGCTGATTAATCTGCGTACCTGTTCTAATATTTCTGGTTCTGATTCTTCAGTGAAATGTGCTACACCGCTAATCGAAGAATGAACTTTTGCTCCTCCTAGATTTTCAGATGTAATTTTTTCCCCAGTTATTGTCTCGATTACTTTTGGACCAGTAATAAACATTTGGCTCGTCTTTTCAACCATAAAAACAAAATCAGTAATTGATGGTGAATAGACTGCCCCTCCTGCACACGGTCCCATTATGACAGAAATTTGTGGTATAACACCAGAATAAATCGAATTGCGATAAAATACATGACCGTAACCGTCTAAAGAAACTACTCCTTCTTGTATTCTTGCACCACCAGAATCATTTAACCCTATAATCGGAGCACCCACTTTTGCTGCTAAGTCCATAACTTTCGCAATTTTTAAAGCGTGCATTTCACCTAATGCTCCACCAAATACTGTAAAATCTTGTGCAAATACATAAATTAAACGTCCATGTACTTTACCGTAACCCGTGACAACACCTTCACCTGGACTATCCATTTTATCCATTCCAAAATTAGTAGCACGATGTTTAATAAAAGGATTTAATTCGACAAAAGTATCTTCATCTAATAATAGATTAATACGTTCTCTAGCAGTTAATTTCCCTCTATTATGCTGTGAATCTATTCGTTCGTCTCCACCGCCAAGTTCAATGACTCTCTTTCGATCCATTAATTCATTAATTTTCTCATACGCTGTCGTCATAACTTTATTCAACTTCCTTTCCGGTAACACTAGATGATGGTTGGCATAGCTCAAACAATACTTTATTCGTTGAATTTGGATGAAGGAATGCAACTAGGCTATTGTGCGCACCCTTTTTTGGAACTTCATTTATTAGTTTAATTCCGTGTTCTTTCACAATTTCAAGCTGTTTCTCACAGTTTTCTGTTTCTAATGCAATATGGTGAATTCCTTCGCCTTTTTTCTCAATAAACTTTGCAATTGCGCTCTCTGGACTAGTTGCTTCTAAAAGCTCTATTTTCACTTCTCCGATTTCGATAAATGCTACTCGTACTTTTTCACTTTCAACTGTTTCAATTCCTTTAAGTTTTAAGCCAAGTACATTCGTATACAATTGAATAGAAGTTTCTAAATCTCTTACTGCAATTCCAATATGATTAATTTTTTTAGGACTAGTCTCATGCATTACATTGTCTCCTTTCGATTGCCTTCAAAAATGGATAATAAATAGTTTGCAGCTGAAGTTGCTGTTAATTCTCCATTTACAATTGAGCTTTCGATCGTTTTTAAATTTAGTTTTACACTTTCATGATTCATAAAACTTAGTTTTAACTGTTCAAAAACCATGTTGTACATCCAATCAATCATTTGTTTTTGACGTCGCAAAGAAAAATAGCCTGACTCAGTTGTTAGATCTTTAAAAGCATTAATTTCATTCCATATTTCTTCTATACCTTCACCAAGTAACGCGGAAACTGTGTATGCTTTACTAGACCAACCTGGAGTTGAAGGCTGTAATAAGTGAAGTATTCGATTAAATTCAGCTTTAGCCGCTTTGGCCTTTAATTTGTTTTGTCCATCGGCTTTATTGATAACAATTGAATCTGCAAGTTCCATGATGCCTTTTTTAATTCCTTGTAGCTCATCTCCTGCTCCAGTTAGCATGACTAAAAGAAAAAAATCTACCATTGAACGAACTTGTACTTCACTTTGTCCAACACCGACTGTTTCGATTAAAATCACATCATAGCCTGCTGCTTCGCATACTAGCATTGATTCTCGTGTTTTACGTGCAATCCCACCAAGAGAACCACCTGATGCAGAAGGTCTAATAAATGCATTAGGATTCTTTGAAAGTGAATCCATTCTTGTTTTATCTCCTAAAATACTACCTTTAGTAATTGTGCTACTTGGATCGATTGTTAAAACCGCTACTTTATGTCCTTGTTCACACAAATATGTTCCAAAGCTTTCTATTAAACTACTTTTACCGGCACCTGGAACCCCAGTTATTCCAATCCGGATCGAACGACCTGAATGAGGAAGTAACCTCGTCAACACATTTTGTGCAGAATTCATATGTGCTGACGAATTACTTTCTATAAGGGTAATTGTTTGGGCTAAAATAGTACGATTGCCTTCAAGTACTCCATTTACATAGTCGTCTTCTGAAAGCTTTTTCTTTCTTTTGTTTTCGTGATCCATTTAAATCGTATCCTCAAGTCGGCGATTAATTTCTTCAATTACCTTTTGTGCCGCAACTGGGATAACAGTACCTGGTCCGAAGATTGCTGCCGCTCCGTTCTTCAATAAAAACTCATAATCCCCTGCTGGTATTACTCCTCCAGCAACAAGAACTATGTCTTGTCGACCTAGTTTTTTTAACTCTTCCATCAATTGTGGAAGTAGCGTTTTATGGCCTCCTGCTAAAGAGCTCATTCCGATAACATGAACATCATTTTCAACTGCTTGAAGTGCCGTTTCCGCTGGTGTTTGGAATAAAGGACCGATATCTACATCAAAGCCTAAATCAGCAAATGCTGTTGCGATTACTTTCGCTCCACGGTCATGACCGTCTTGTCCAAGTTTAGCAATCATAATACGAGGACGACGACCTTCCTTCTCTTCAAAATCATCAGCCATTTTACGCACAATTTCTATTTCATCTTTTTCACCGTATTCCGCACTATAAACTCCCATAATTGAACGAATAACGGCTTTATGTCTACCTACTACTTTTTCATAAGCATCCGAAATTTCACCTAATGTTGCACGAGCTCTAGCAGCCTCAATTGCAAGCGCTAACAAATTACCTTCCCCAGACTCCGTAGCCTCAGTAATTGCAGCTAATGCTGCCTGAACTTTTGCTTCATCTCTAGTTGCTCGAAGCTCTTGTAATCGCATAATTTGCGCTTCACGAACTGCAGTATTGTCAACTTCTAAAACATCTAATGGATCTTCTTTTTCAAGGCGATATTTATTAACGCCAATAATTGTTTCTTTACCTGAATCGATGTGAGCTTGACGTCTTGCTGCGGCTTCTTCGATTCTCATCTTTGGTAAACCAGTTTCAATCGCTTTTGCCATTCCACCTAATGATTCAACCTCTTGAATATGTGCCCAAGCTTTTTGAACTAATTCATTTGTTAACGATTCAACGTAATATGAGCCTCCCCAAGGGTCCACTACATTACAAATTCCAGTTTCTTCTTGTAGATAAAGCTGCGTATTACGGGCAATACGAGCAGAGAAATCAGTTGGTAATGCAATTGCTTCATCTAAAGCATTCGTATGAAGTGATTGAGTATGTCCTAAAACAGCAGCCATCGCTTCAATACAAGTACGAGTCACATTATTAAATGGATCTTGTTCAGTTAAACTCCAACCAGATGTTTGTGAATGCGTTCTTAGCGCCATAGATTTTTCTTTCTTTGGATCAAATGATTTGATCAATTTAGCCCAAAGCATGCGCCCTGCTCTCATTTTTGCGATTTCCATGAAATAGTTCATCCCAATTCCCCAGAAAAATGATAAACGAGGAGCAAACGAATCAATATCGATACCCGCTTTTAAACCTGTTCGAACATATTCCAATCCATTTGCCAAAGTATAGCCTAATTCGATATCTGCAGTTGCTCCTGCTTCTTGCATATGGTAACCAGATATACTGATGCTGTTGAATTTTGGCATATGTTGTGAAGTATAAGAAAAAATATCAGCGATAATACGCATTGATGCTTCTGGTGGGTAAATATAAGTATTTCTCACCATATATTCTTTCAAAATATCGTTTTGAATCGTTCCTGTAAGTTGTGATTGATGTACTCCTTGTTCTTCAGCAGCAACAATATAAAATGCTAAAACAGGAAGTACTGCACCATTCATTGTCATTGAAACTGACATTTTATCTAAAGGAATACCATCAAATAAAATTTTCATATCCAGGATTGAATCAATTGCAACCCCTGCTTTTCCAACATCCCCTTCAACACGAGGATGATCTGAATCATATCCACGGTGAGTAGCTAAATCAAACGCAATCGATAAACCTTTTTGACCAGCAGCTAAATTTCTTCGATAAAATGCATTACTTTCTTCTGCAGTTGAAAAGCCAGCGTATTGACGTATTGTCCAAGGCTTGTTTATATACATCGCAGGGTAAGGTCCACGTAAAAACGGAGCAATTCCAGAAACGTAACCTAAATGTTCCATCTGATTAAGATCATTCGAATCATATAATGGTTTTACATCTATTTGTTCTAAAGTTTTCCAATCTTCATAATTAACTTGCATCTGTTTAGGAGGTACTATATTCGGTGCTGAAAATGTTGTATTAAATGGCATCTTTGTAAAGTCTGTTAGTTTGTTCATTCCGTAATCCCTCCATCCTTTTGAAGATTTTGCAACTTCTCGAAATTATTTACATTGATATGAATGAAATCATCAATTCCAACTTCTTTATATAAATTCATATCATCTATTGACGGTTTTCCTGCTAAAAGTATTTTTGCATTCGGATTAATTGTTTTTATCTGATTTGTTAAAGAAGGTACAACTTCTGAATATTGATCATCAGTTGAACAAACGACAACAATTGTCGATTCTGATTTTTTAAATTCATCAATTATTTCATCAATTGATGCAAAGCCTTTATTTTGAAGCACCTTAAATCCTCCAACTTCAAAGAAATCAGTAACAAAGTCTGTTCGAGCTTTATATGCTGCAACTTGCCCAAAATTTGCTACAAATACAGTTGGAAATTCACCTGTACTATTTTTATAGCTTTGAGAATTTTGGCGTAATGATTCATAAGGTTGTGCACCACGATGTATGTTTAATGGATTAACGCTAGGAATCTCTGAACCTACTAAATTCATTGCAGTTAAAATGTTCGATATTGATGCACCGTTATTTGCTGCATCAATAATATCTTCTATTGAACAACCACTTTGTAATACGAAATGTTCGGAACTTCCCTCGAAGTTTTCTTTATTCCCTTCAACTTCTTTACGATCCAATTCTTTTTTCTCTAACCCTGTTTCATTCAGATTTGGATAAATATTAGTCCCAATAAATTTATCTTTTCTATTTTTTATGTTGCTCAATTTCTTTTCTGCAACCTGTCTAACTAATGCTTGTGGGAAGCCTTCTTGTATTGCCTTAACCATTCCACCTTTTTCTTCAATCTTTTGGAATAGTTCCCAAGCCTTTTCAGCCAAAGAGTAAGTAAGTGATTCAATATACCAAGAACCACCAGCTGGATCAGCGACTTTTGATAAATTTGATTCTTTTTCAAGAATTAAATGTGTATTTCTCGCAATACGTCTAGAAAACTCATCAGATGATTTAATCGATTCATCGAATGGTGAAACATGAAGTGAATCAGATCCTCCAATTACTCCTGCAAAAGCTTCTACAGTTCCTCTAAGTATATTTACATAAGGATCATAAATCGTTTTCGTCCACGCAGATGTACGAGAATGAATATTCATTTTTTGTGAAGCTTCATTCCCACCTAATTCTTTCATCATTCTTGCCCAAATCATTCTAGCTGCTCTTAATTTTGCGATTTCCATAAAGAAGTTCGATCCGACAGAAAACGAGAATAGTATTTTCGTCGCTGCATCATCAAGCTGAATTTGTTGGTTATCCATTTCGCGTAAATACTCTAATCCAGTAGAAATAGCAAATGCTAATTCTTGCACTGCATTTCCTCCAGCATCGTGATAAGGATGTGACTGCACTAAAATATTTCTTAAATTTGCTGTATGTTTAACCGACCATTTTGTGATTTCAGCCATCATTTTGTAAGCATTTTCAAGAGAATACGGAAGTGTTCCTTCTTTCACTAAATTACTGATCGGATCCATACCAATAAATCCATTTATTTTATTAAAATCGTAATTTTGTTGTTGCAAATATGCGATAAATGAACAAAAAAATGCTTGCCCGCCGTTAACTGTTTCAATATATAAAGGAACTTCCTCTAAATTTATATTTTGAAAGGCTATTCTAAAATCATTAATAGATGTTAAGATTAACCCTTTATTTGAATTGTTATTTTTACTGTTTGTTTCGATAGATTCGTTAAGTTGAATCTTTAACATCGTTTGACCTTTGTCTAAATCGTGTTTTGCAACACGATTGAACTCCTCAGGCGTTGAACAATCTAAATCCTGACTAATTTCCCATGTCTTTTCTAGATAACCTTGTTCACTTGTTCCTCTAACGAAAGGGAATTCTCCTGGTTGTGCGTTTAAATAAGGATAGTTAGCGATGTCTTCTTCCCCATACATCGGCTTCAAAATTATTTCTTCATACGTTTTGGTTACAAGCTTTTCCTCAATAGTGGCTCCTTTTAAGGATTTTTCAACAACATCTCTCCACTCTTGTACAGTAGGCTTTGGAAACTCAGCAAATAAATTCTCTTCCAAATTATGGTTCGAAGTTTTCGTATTTTCTGACATGTATAAAGCCACTCCTTTCTTTAACACTTAATTTAATAAGATGTAAAAATAAATTGCATGATCGAATTTATCTATGTAATAAAGTCGATCTTTCTTTTCATTAAGAATATAAATGCAAAGAATAATTAAAATTTCGACAAATGCTTTCAAAAATCCTCTAAAATTATGAAAATTAGGTATTTTTTAAATCCTCTCATTTATAATTATATTTCGACATTAGTTTTTTTCTAAAAAAACATAAAAATAAAACAGCTAGTCTACCAAATAAATGGGTAGTCTAGCTGTTTTACTAAAATTGAACTCTAAATTTCAAGGATTATTTGACTGGATTTCGCCCTAGAGACACAGGTTAAAATCATCTTATTACTTTTTCTTTGATCCTCATCTAATAAAAAGTCGTGATGCTCAATTTGACCATCGATTACATTTACTTCGCATGTCCCACATCTACCAACTCTACAGGAATAGGGTACTTTTATGCCCTCATCCAGTAAAACATCTAATAAAGTTTTATCAACGGGAACTTGTTTTGTCGTTCCATTCGCCAGTCTTACCTCAAAGGGTCTTGAGTTAGCCAATAATTGTGGTGTAAAAACCTCAATATGGACACTTGATTTCGGATAGCCAAATGCATAAGCTGACTCATTAAATTGAGAAATAAACCGATTAGGACCACAAAAATATACATGAGTACCGATTGAATGGTCTAAAAGCGTTTCAACTTTTATTCGACTAGAATTAAGCTCTTTCGTAAAGTAAAATGTAGTCTCTTCTTTATAATATTCATTTAAAAAGTCATAAAATGCACTACTTGATTTTGTTGCCGATGTATAGTGAAGTTCAAAGGATTTATTTTTACTTTTTAATTCCTTCATCATCGATAAAAATGGCGTTATGCCAATACCCGCTGCATAAAACACATGATGTTTCGCTCTTAAACTTAATGGAAAATGATTTTTTGGATAGCTAATGCGTAGTCGATCACCTACTTTAATTCGTTCATGCCAATATTTTGAACCACCCTTTGATTCCGAACTTAAATGAATGGCAATTTTATAAGTGTTATCAATAAGTGAATGATGAACTAAGGAATAGGGTCTGCAAATAATCTCATTTTCTGCAGCTACGTTTGTATTAATATGAGAACCTCCACTAAAAGTTGGAAGATTAAATTCATCAATTGGAATAAAACTAAACTCTTTAACCTGTTGTGTTATTTGCTTTATTTCATTAACACGAACTAGTATCGTATTCTCAATCAATCCATTCACTCCCATCTACAATTTAGCGATATTTCCTAAATATGCGTCATAATGGACCGAATAATGGTCAGAAACTGAAAGTAATAAATGACAGTTTTGACACTGAACTTCTTTTCCAATTTCTAAATTTTTTAATTCAGTTAAACTATGACAACGACAACAAAAAACCTTCGAGTTCAATTCACCATAACCAATATATTGTACTTCATCTTCAAAAAATCCAACATCTTCTATAATTGGTCGTAAATTTTTAAGCTCTTCTTTACTTAGTGCTAAATATAAATAGCTACCCATTTTCTGACTTTGCAACCAAGTTTTAAGATTAGTTTGCATTTGTTCTGGACTTGAATCAAATCCGATGAAGACAAAATCAAAAGAATAATTTTTTTCAAGTAACTTTTCTAAAATTGGCTGGATTAACGACCTCCCTCTATGATTCGAACAGATTAAATATTTTCTTTTTCCATCTATAAAACTAGCTTCTTCAACTATTAAATTATTCATCGCATTCTACCCAACTTCATCAAGTTTATTTTTTAAATATGTTATTACTTCTTTTTTATATGAAGAGATTCCTTTATAATCTAAAATGAAATCCGGCAATTCCCATAGAATTTTATAAAATTGTTCTAACCATTCCTTATTTAAGGTTAATTGCTCTAGTGGTAATAAGTGAGTATGAATCGTAAATAGGAGTCCATTACTAGCAGCCAACCTAAATAACTTTTGAACTTCAACACGTAAGTGAACAAATTTCCCGACATTATCAGTTGTAACTTTTTTTCTATCTTTACCCCATTGATCAAATGTTTCTAATGAAGTATTAATTCTTTTCCCTGCCATTAATGACCAATTTTTACGAGCCCAAGGTGCTCCTTGTTCAATATTTTTTAAGAAACGAAGAATTCGTTCATCCAATGATTTTTCACCAAACAGAGGGATTGGCTGATGAATCTCTTTAAATCTCATTCCTAGTTTAAAAGTAAGTGACCAATTAGAAGGAAAGCAGAGATGTCCAGCATCTAAAAATAGATCTCCATCTCGTTGACTCATATAAATTAAATCCTCTTGAACATGTCTACCAATGAAATTCAATGGTTTTCCTAATACAGAAGTTAGGTCCCCAAACCTAAATTGTTCCTCCTCCATCAGAAGCTTATTATAAATAGTCCAATATTCATGACCCTTATGAACTTCAAAATAGTTTGGATAATACCTTATTAGATGATCTAAAACTAATTCTACAATTTCCCATTGCCCTTCAAAACTAGTAGGAAGTGCCTGATAACAATGGCTAGGTGAATTGTGTAACAAGCTTCTTTTTAATTTTATTTCCTTCTCATATTTAGGAGTAATCTCGATGCTTACTGGTGGATCTAATAAAATAGAATTATTAGAGTAACGATAAATCTCCTCTTTAAACGGATACGGAAAGCTTTCTAATTCATTAACTTGATTCATCTGAACACCCTTTATAGTAGATTAAAAGTAAATCGTTCAAATAAGTTAAACTAGACAAAGATCAATATTCTATTAATTTCTGTTTTTTGTTACATTAGATTTTAATTAATTATAAGAATATTCTGTTTTTTATGTCAATAGCTAGTCCGATTTATTGTTCAATTTAATAGAAAGTTTACGAAAGAATCGTTTATTATGAGGTACTATATCTCGGCTTTTTGTCTTTTTACTTCCTCATGAACCCTTTATGAGGTATTTATTTCAGCTTTTTGTCTTTTTGCTTATTCATGAACCTTTTATGAGGTACTTTATCTTTTCTTTTTGCCTTTTTGCTTCCTCATGAACCCTTTATGAGGTACTATATCTTTTCTTTTTGCCTTTTTACTTCCTCATGAACCCTTTATGAGGTACTATATTTCAGCTTTTTGTCTTTTTACTTCCTCATGAACCCTTTATGAGGTACTTTATCTCATTTTTTTGCCTTTTTAATTATTCATGAATTCCAGGCCATTTTACTTACCCATAAGCCTTTATAGGTAGGTATTTTACCTTTTACAGTTTTCTCCTACTAATAAACCTGAGTATGTTCTAAACTCTCAATACAAATAAAAAAATTGCTTATATTCTTTTATAAGCAATTTTGATCAAAACGTTTATTCAATTTCTCCTGTCCAAGCAAGCATACCGCCAGTCATATTCACAACATTAAATCCATGGCTTTCTAAAAACTGTACTGCTCGACTACTTCTGCCACCAGCATGACATACAACGATGTATTCATTATTTTTATCTAAATCCGCCATGCGAAATTCGATTAAACCAAGTGGAATATGCGTCGCACCAGGGATTATTCCGTTTGCTACTTCATCCGCCTCGCGAACATCAATTATATTAACTGTATTTCCATTCTTTAATAGATCTTCAAGTTTTTCTGCTGTAATTTCTCTCATTACTTATTCTCCTTTATTAAGACCAGGTACTCATTCCGCCTTTTACATTTGTAATATTGGTATAACCCATTTTTTTAAGAACTTTACATGCTTTTTTACTTCTCATTCCACTTTGGCAAATAATAATTGTTTCTTGATCTTTTGATAGATGATTTAAATTTTGCTTTAACATATGTAATGGAATATTTTTGAATTCTTTTATATGTCTTCCTTTATATTCTGCAGGTGTTCGAACATCAATGAATTGTTTTTCCTTCCTTTTCAATTCATTTTTTAATTCATTTGTTGAAATTTGCTTAACCCCTTTGATTGGAAGAAAAGTTTGCACTAAAAAATAAGCAATTAATAAGATGATTAGAATATTTAACATTTCCATTTAAGTCCTACTTTCAAGAAGGTTGATATTCAGAAATATTTTGGCCAGTGATAAGTTTTACAAATGTTTTTTATCTACTTTTTACTAATAAGTTAACTGCTTCTTTTACAAGCTCTTCTGCACTTTCTCCATTTTCATCAGCTAGTCTTACACATTCAATTAGATTTGTACTTACGATCACTCCAATTGTACGATCCATTGCCGCTCTTACTGCTGATAATTGAGTGATAACATCTTTACATCCTTTATCCTCATCCATCATTTTTAAAATGCCTCTAAGCTGCCCTTCAATTCGTTTTACTCTATTTTTTATTTGATCATCATAAGACATAGAAATCTTTCCTTTCTAAGTAAAATTTTTACATTAGTTAAATTGAACTATATACCCAGATAGGTATGAAGTCAATTAAATTGCGTCCATTTTAGATTACTAGAAAAAGAAGATTAGTGGCATAAACAACACGAAATTACTTATTTAATAGTCAATTTCTTTTTAAACAGCATAAAAGCCTGGCATCTAACTATTCCAGGCTTTACTTCATTACATATTTATTACTAAAAAAGGTATCGTGATGATCGCTACAATCATTAATAACCAATTATTCTTCTTAATTTGAGTAATTTCTTCCTCCAATATAAGCTCTTCACTTTTTTTCATTATATATTCCTACTTTCAGTTTTGATTAATTTATTCTTATATTTAAGATTTATTTCCTTAAATAAAGCTTAAAATACCTGTAAGTTTCAATTTTGTTACTTTTTTACTTTATATAATGAAAATGAAATTTTAATGAAAAACCTTTTTCAATTTCTATTATCCCTATTTAATCCATTTTACTTTTTCTTTTAGTGTATTATTCTTGCTCGATCAAAAGGGAAAAAAACTCCTTCAACTTTGCCTACTATTTCAGACTGCTTAATATACCCTAAACCATTTCTGCTATCTTTACTATTTAGTCGACTATCACCCATTACTAAATATGACCCGCTAGGTACTTTAACTTGATTAAATTGAAGATATTCTTTATAGACATTTTTTAAATGATTATTTAAATAGTTTTCAGTTATATGTTTTCCATTAATATATAGGAGCCCATTCGTTAAATTAACGTTGTCACTTGGCAAACCAATGATTCTTTTAACATAATACTTGGGGTCATTTTGTTTTTTTATAATGACTACTTCGCCTCTATTTATTGATGAAATATGAAATGAGGCTTTGTTAACAAACAAATAATCATGATTATGTAGAGTCGGTTGCATCGAAGCACCTTGAACAATAAAGGGTGACAAAATAAAAATCTTAACAATTAATGCGATTGTAAAAGAATAGACTATTATTTTAAAAGTTTGCCATGAAGATTCCTTTTTTCGTATTTTCAAATTTGTATCCCCTTTAAATTTTTTGTCTCCACATTTTACCATAATACGATTAATTGTTTGAATATTCCCTGCAAATATTTAATGAAAAAATAGCAAAGCTTTCTGTTTCACTTTGCTATTTCTTCAATGATTAAATCAGAAGAATTAAACTTGTTTTGAAGCAGTTTCTACTGCTTGGTCTCTAAGTCGGAATTTCTGAATTTTCCCTGAGGCAGTCATAGGATACTCTTTAACAAATTCTATATATCGAGGAATTTTATGTTTTGAGATTTTTCCTTTACAGTACATTCGAATATCCTCTGGTGTAATTTTTATTCCTTCTTTAAGAATAATGCAAGCCATTACTTCTTCCCCATACACATCATCAGGTACTCCAACAACTTGAACATCTAACACATCTGGGTGAGTATATAAAAATTCTTCAATTTCACGAGGGTAAATATTTTCCCCACCACGGATAATCATGTCTTTGAGCCTACCTGTAACTTTGCAATAGCCATTCTCATCCATGATTGCTAAATCTCCAGTATGTAACCATCCATCTTCATCAATTGCAATATGAGTAGCTTCTTCATTTTTGTAATAGCCTTTCATTACATGATATCCTCTAGTACAAAGTTCACCTTGTACTCCACGTGGTACTTCATTAGAAGTGCCTGGTTCAACTATTTTCACTTCAACATTTGGTAATGCCTTACCAACTGTTTCAACTCGTACCTCAATTGGATCATTCGTTCTAGTTTGTGTGATAACTGGAGAAGACTCCGTTTGGCCATATGCAATTGTAATCTCTCTTATTCCCATTTTTTCGATAACTGCCTTCATAACTTCAATTGGACAGTTTGAACCCGCCATAATTCCAGTTCGTAATGTTGATAAATCATATTTAGAAAAATCAAGTTCATTTAATTCTGCGATAAACATTGTAGGAACTCCATGTAATCCAGTACATTTTTCATCTTGTACAGTTTGAAGTACTCTTTTTGGACTGAAGTCTTGTACAGGTACCATCGTTGCTCCAACAGTAACACAAGCCATGGTGCCTAAAACACATCCAAAGCAATGGAAAAATGGAACGGGTATGCATAAACGATCTGCCTTTGTTAATTCCATACAATTCGCAATATTAAACCCATTATTGACGATATTTGAGTGTGTAAGCATTACACCTTTTGGGAAACCAGTCGTTCCAGATGTATATTGCATGTTTATAACATCATATGGACTCATTGTTGCAATTCGCTTATCCAACTCTACGTCTGATGTATTTTTAGCCATGGAAATAAGCTCATCCCAGGAGAATGTTCCAGGGTATTTCTTCTCACCAAGAACGATTACATTCCGTAAAAATGGCAGTCGACTGCAATGAAGTTCTCCAGGAACAGCATCCTCTAATTCAGGTATAATTTCATAAAGCATTTCAATATATGAAGAATCTTTATACTGATCCATTAAAATAATAGTTGTTGAATCAGATTGCTTTAACAAATATTCTAGCTCTGCTGTACGATAATTTGTGTTTACTGTAACAAGAACTCCACCCATTTTGCCAGTTGCAAATTGTGAAGTAAGCCATTCAGGTGTATTTGAAGACCATATTGCAATATGATCACCTTTTTGAATTCTAAGACTCATCAAACCTTTTGCTATTTCTCTACAGTGGTTTTCAAATTGTTCGTAATTCATCCTTAAACCTCTATCCGCATAGACAACAGCCTCATGAGTAGGATGTAATTTCGCTTTTTCTTCTAATAGTTTCCCTATCGTAATATCTAGTAAATTTGTCATCTTATCCTCCTTAATTGGTTCCCTTCCAAAAGGACGCGTTATTAGAACTCAAATTAAATACAATTAAGAATATTCTATGTTTTTGGACTTTTCCCTTTAAAAAAACTTTTGTAAAAATAGAAAAGCCACAAGGAATTTCTTTTTCCTTGTGGCTGCTGTTTTTAGTTAATTTATTTGAGAGTTAAAATATCTTTTATACGTTACATAGCAACGTTATTATCATTCTTCACCACTTCTGGTTTAAATGCGCGTTCCCATTTAGCAATTACAACTGCTGCTAAAGAGTTACCTACTACGTTTACTGCAGTTCTAGCCATATCTAGAATACGGTCAATTCCTGCAATAAATGCTAAACCTTCAACTGGAATTCCTGCTGTACCTAATGTTGCTAATAATACAACAAACGATACGCCTGGTACACCTGCGATACCTTTTGAAGTGACCATTAGAACTAACATTAGTGAAATTTGATCAGTGATTGATAAATGAATACCATACATTTGAGCGATAAAAATTGCTGCTAGTGCTTGATATAAAGTTGATCCATCAAGATTGAATGAATAACCAGTCGGAATAACGAATGAAGAAATTGATTTTGGTACTCCGAATTTTTCTACTTTTTCCATAATTTTAGGTAAAACTGTTTCAGAACTCGCAGTAGAATATGCTAAGATCAGTTCATCTTTAATTAATTTAATGAACTTAAATATATTAACTCCTACCATTTTAGCTACTAAACCTAATACTACAACGATAAAGAATGCCATCGTTAGATAAACAGTTATGACTAATTTTCCTAATGGAATTAAAGATTCTAATCCAAACTTTGAAACTGTTACACCGATTAATGCGAAAACACCAAATGGAGCAAATTTCATAATTTGATTTGTAATGTAAAACATTGTATCAGCTGTTCCTTGGAAAAATGCTAATACAGGCTTTCCTCTTTCTCCTACCGCTGTAATCCCAAGACCAAACAGTACTGAGAAAAAGATAATTGCTAACATATTTCCTTCAACAAAAGCTGAAAAAATATTTGGCGGTACGATATTTACAAATGTATCTGCAAACCCATGACTCTTTACTTCTTTTGCTGTTTCAACATAAGTATTGATATCAGTTTTGTGAAGAATACTCATATCTACACCAGCGCCTGGTTTAACGATATTCGCTACTAGTAAACCGATTAAAATTGCAACTGTTGTAATAATCTCAAAGTACAGAATCGTTTTTCCGCCTAAACGGCCAAGTTTTTTTGTGTCACCAACACTTGCAACACCTACAATTATACTTGAAACAACGATTGGTATTACAATCATTTTAATCAGACGTAAAAAGATGTCTCCAATTGGTTGTAAATAGTCAGCAACCTTAGGATTTCCATAAAAAATTGCGCCTACAATGATCCCGATAACAAGACCAATTAATATTTGCCAAGCTAAGCCAATTTTTTTCATAATAAAAGTCCCCCTTGTAGTAGAATTTTGCCAAGTTTTTTAATTTACTAAAAATAACAAAACCATTTAAATTTTTTTAAATGGTTTAAGCACTACTTGGCTTATTAAGATATCGATGGAACTCTCATAAATTACCCATCATTTCCATAATTTACTTTTTGATTATATTCAGAATTTACAATCAAAAAAAGTTATAAAAACAGTATAACAGAAATCATTACGATTTCAATTTTACTATATTTTCCAAATTTCGATTAAGTTACATTACAATTCTACTAAAAAACTGAGATTTTGACAAATTCTCCTCGCTTTTTTTTAATTGTTTTTTAATTTTTAACCAAATAATTACATGTTTCTAGTTTTAATAAGAAAAAAGTTGCAAAATCCATTTCATTTAAAACCCCTTTGTTTACAAGGAATAAGAAGAAAAAAGTTAAATATTATCAAGACTCTTATTTACGAATCTGTTCGTTTTGTTTATGATATAAGATGAATAATTTGGAAATTTAATTTATTTTTTAATAATTAATGAAAATGCTTTCAAAATATTTTTTTTGAAAGGGATTTTACATATTTTGTATAATCAGCATTGATTATTACTAAAATAAGTTAGTAATTTATGTTTAAGAAGTGAGGTAAATTAATTGAAAACTAAAGTAAACCCAAAAGCAGTTATAGTCATTTTTGGAGCAACAGGAGACCTAGCAAAAAGAAAGCTTTTTATTTCAATATATAGATTATTTTTAAGTCAAAAAATTGATGAAGGCTTTGCGGTTGTAGGTGTAGGTAGAAGACCTTGGTCAAATGATGAGTTTCGTGAAACTGTAAAAAAATCAATTAAAACTATTGCTTCATCTGAAACTGAGATTGAAAGCTTTTTATCTCATTTTTATTACCATCAATTTGAAGTATTAGAACCGTCTTCATATATAGAATTAGGAAATTTATTAACAAACTTGGATAATCATTATGTAATTCCTGGTAACCGTGTTTTTTTCCTTGCAATGGCACCTGAATTTTTCGGAACAATTGCTAAGCAGTTAAAACATAATGGATTGGCTGATACAGAAGGTTGGAGTCGAATTGTAATCGAAAAACCATTTGGACATGATTTACCGAGTGCAATTGAATTGAATGATGAAATTCGAGAAGCATTTTCTGAAGATCAAATCTACCGTATCGATCATTACTTAGGTAAAGAAATGGTTCAAAATATTGAAGTAATCCGTTTTGCGAATGCTATGTTTGAACCACTTTGGAATAATCGATTTATTTCAAATATCCAAATTACTTCTAGTGAAATTCTTGGTGTTGAAGACCGTGGAAAATACTATGAGAATTCGGGAGCTTTAAAAGATATGGTTCAGAATCATATGCTTCAAATGGCGGCACTACTTGCTATGGAGCCTCCGATTAAATTAACAACTGAAGAAATTCGTAGTGAAAAAGTTAAAGTATTTAAAGCTCTTCGTAAAATTGATGAAAACGAAGTAAAAGATTACTTTGTTCGCGGACAATATGATGCTGGTGTAATTAATGGTGAAGAAGTACCAGCTTATAGAAATGAGAACAATGTAGCACCTGAGTCTCAAACTGAAACGTTTGTAGCGGGCAAACTTTTTATCGATAATTTTAGATGGGCTGGTGTACCATTCTATATTCGAACTGGAAAAAGAATGGCGACGAAATCTACTAAAATTATTGTTCAGTTCTCAGATATACCAATGAATCTTTATTACAATACAAAAGAGACAATGTCTCCAAATTTATTAATTATACATATTCAACCAGATGAAGGAATTACATTGCAATTAAATGCAAAAAGATCTGGTTCAGATGAAGGCTACACAAAGCCAATTCAATTAACATTTAATAATAATTGCGTTGATTGTATTAATACACCAGAAGCATACGAGCGATTAATTTATGATTGTATGTTAGGTGATGGAACAAACTTTACACATTGGGATGAAGTAAAATATTCTTGGAGCTTTGTTGATGTCATCTCAAAAGCTTGGGACAATAATTTAGCACCACTTACAAATTATAGTTCTGGTTCAATGGGTCCAAACGAAGCTGATACTTTATTGACAGTTGATGGTCATAAATGGTGGCCTGTTACTGATCGATTAAATGAAAATTAAAAACGATTTATATAAATAAAAAGTTACCCCCTCATCATTTCGAGGGGGTAACTTTTTTATGTTACGAAAACAAATTTATGTCCACTGAGTATGGAACTTACCTTCTTTATCAATTCGTTCATAAGTATGTGCACCAAAATAATCTCTTTGTGCTTGAATTAAATTTGCAGGAAGTGTTTCTGTACGATAGCTATCAAAATAAGCTAATGCAGCAGAGAAACATGGAATTGGTACACCAGCTTCAATTGCTACTACGCTAATTTTTCGTAAAGCACCTTGATAACTTTCAACGATTTCTTTGAAATATGGATCAAGTAATAAGTTAGAAAGATTAGCATCTAGATCGTAAGCCTCTTTAATCTTTTGTAAGAAAGCCGCTCGAATAATACATCCACCTCTGAAAATCATTGCAATATCACCATATTGTAAATCCCATTTATACTCATCAGATGCAGCTCTTAATTGAGCAAATCCTTGAGCATATGAACAAATTTTACTCATATAAAGAGCTTTACGCACATCTTCAATAAGTTGCTCTTTATCACCATTATATGTACTAGTTGATGGACCAGATAATAATTTACTTGCTTTTACTCTTTCATCCTTCATTGCAGAAATAAAACGTGCAAATACAGACTCAGTAATAATAGAAGTAGGTACGCCTAAATCTAGCGTGCTTTGACTAGTCCATTTTCCTGTACCTTTTTGTCCTGCTTTATCTAAAATAACATCTACAAGTGGTTTACCTGTTTCTTCGTCTGTTTTAGTAAAGATATCGGCTGTAATTTCAATTAAATAGCTATCAAGCTCACCCTTATTCCAATCACTAAATACATGGTGTAATTCGTCAGCAGTTAAGCCAAGTACATTTTTTAATAAAAAGTAAGCTTCTGAGATTAATTGCATATCACCATATTCAATTCCATTATGAACCATTTTTACGTAATGACCAGCACCATCTGGGCCAATATATGTTGTACAAGGCTCATTATTTACTTTTGCAGCAATCGCTTCAAAAATAGGTTTTACTAGTTCAAATGCTTCTTTTTGTCCACCAGGCATAATTGAAGGTCCTTTTAAAGCTCCCTCTTCTCCACCTGAAACACCTGTGCCAATAAAATGAATTCCGCTATCAGATAGCATTTTGTTTCGTCTTTGAGTGTCTTTATAGTATGTATTTCCACCATCAATTAAAATATCACCCTGATCAAGATGAGGTAATAACATTTCAATTGTAGAATCAGTTGGGGCACCTGCTTTTACCATTATTAAAATTTTTCTAGGTGTTTCAAGAGAATTTACAAATTCTTCAATTGAAAATGTTCCAACTACATTTTTACCTTCTGCTTCTTTTAAAAATTCTTCTGTTTTTTCAACTGATCGGTTATATACAGAAATTGAAAAACCTCTACTTTCAATATTTAAAGCTAGGTTTTTTCCCATTACTGCTAAACCAATTACGCCTATTTGTTGTTTAGCCAATTCAATTAGTCCTTTCTAATTAAAATTTGCAAGGGTTTTCAAAATTAAAAATTGTAAAAGATTTACTATCCTTAATATATCCTCCGATTAGTTTGCTATCCTGTTAAATATTCTAATGACTAACCGAGCAAAATCCTTGCATACCATAAACTTAAGGTCAATAATGATATTAACATAACAAGCGCGATGAATAAATGTAAACATGATCTAAACATTAAAATTTTATAATTTGAAAAGAAGTGAAACGATGATAATAAATTACAACGATAATAAATGGACTCAGCTTTTATTTACTGTAATTATTGCAATTATTGGTGGATTTATATTTCAATTGATTAAACTGCCGATACCTTGGCTCCTTGGACCGATGTTTTTTGTACTTATACTTTCTAAAATTAAAGGGATAAAATTGTATTGGCCAAGTAAAATTCGAGATACAGCCATGATCATAATCGGCTACACAATTGGGCTATCTTTTACATCTTCAACGTTTATTCAAATCGGACATCAATTAACTTCTATGATTTTGATGACCTTTCTACTCATCCTTTTTACAATTACAATTTCGATCATAATTTCGAAAGTATTTAAAATACATTATCCAACTGTTTTATTAGGTAGTATTCCAGGTGGACTAAGTCAAATGATTGCTCTTGCAGAAGAGATTAAAGATATTGACTTTACTATTGTCACGTTCTTACAAATTTCCAGGCTTATGATGATTATTTTTATGGTCCCATTATTAATTTTCAGTCCATTTTTTAATGTACATAAAAGTTCGATTTCAGAAGCCATTCACCACACTTCAGCAAGCTGGCATGGCTTATTTCCAAACATCATTATTTTTGCTATTTTCTGTACACTACTTGGAATTTTAGGGAAGAAAATAAATTTTCCAACAGCATTACTTCTAGGTCCAATGATCGCTACCATTATCCTTAATTTATCTGGATTACATGGACCTCCTTTACCATCAGTTATTTTGGATTGCTCACAGCTAATGATGGGAAGTTATATAGGCTTATTATTGAAACCAGAAAATTTAAATAACAAATTAAAAATAGTTCTAGTTTCAGTTTTAAGTGGAGTCGTTTTATTAACATTTTCGCTATTATCTAGTATATTTTTAACACATATTCACACCATTGATCATATCAGTGCCTTACTAAGTTTAGCCCCCGGTGGAATGGATCAAATGGCATTAATCGCAAAAGAAGTAGACGCAGATCTAACTGTCATTATGTGTTATCAACTATTTAGAACACTATTTATCTTTATTGTAGTACCATATTTATTAAGATATATTTTTAGAGCAAGGATACAAGAAAGTAAGGTAAAGCGAATTAGTAATGAATAAAAAAAGCAAGGAAATTTACTTTTCTTGCTTTTCTACTCTTCATAGATCATTTTTCTAGTCATTCCACCATCAATTATGATATTTTGACCATTAATAAAGTTATTTTCTGGATCAGCTAAATAAATACAAGCTTTGGCGATATCTTCAGGCTTACCTACCCGATTCGACCAATGTTGAAGATGATCAGTTTCTTTTAATTCTTCATTCTGATCAACTTGAATCCATCCAGGGCTAATGCAGTTTACAGTTATACCATTTGGCTGAAGCGAAGCAGCTAACGAATGGGTAATTGATACAATTCCACCTTTTGATGCTGCATAAGCTTCTGAATTTGGCTCCGACATAATCGCCCTTGTTGATGCCATATTTATTATTCTTCCACCATTATTCATCACTTTAGCAGCTTCTCTTGATGAAATAAAAACGCTTCTCAAATTAGTATTTATTACTTGATCCCATTCATCTGTTGATAAACTTAAAAATGGCTTAAAAGCGGAAATTCCTGCATTATTAATTAAAATATCAAGTTTACCAATTTTATCAATGACAGTGCGAATAAGATTTAAGATGTCTTCTTCTATACTAACATCAGTCTTATGGAATATTGCTTTTCCACCATTTTCCTCAATTTTCTTTACAACTTTATGACCTTTTTGTTCATTAACATCTGCTATAAAAACAATTGCACCTAATTTCCCAAATGCAAGTGCAATACCCTCTCCAATTCCATTCGCACCACCTGTAATAATAATTGATTTCCCTTTAAACTTTTCTTCCATATTTTTAACCTCTTCTTACAATTAGTCTATTATTATTATTTCCAGCCTTAACAAAAAAAGCCGCCAATTGACAGCTTTTAATTCGTTTTAGTTCGAATTAATTTATCTCAACATTGAGGTTGATTTTTGCTTAATCCAATCTTTTTTAATAAATAGATCAACATATCTTTTTCAGCTGTGTTTAGTTCAGAAAATAAGTTATGAATCATTTCGCTATGACCTGGAAAAATGCAGCTAATTACTCTTCTACCCTCTTCAGTCAAAGCTGCATAAATAACTCGTCGATCTTTTGGACAATGAATGCGTTTAATATATCGCCTAGCCTCTAATTTATCTAATACATACGTCATATTTCCGCTTGAGATTAATATCCTTTTTCCAATTTGTTGAATTGGCTGATCTCCTTTATGGTAAAGCAATTCTAAGACTGCAAACTCAGTCAAATTCAAACCAAAACATTTAATATTATTAATAGAAGCATCAGTCAAAACTCGATTTGCTTTACAAATTTCAGAATATAATTGGAGCGAATTAGTTGAAATTTCATTTTGTTTCAATTCATATCTACCCCTTTCAACTATCTTGAATTAAAGATAATTTTAAAGCATTTTTTAGAAGTAGTCAATGTCCGTGTATGGGTTCATTGATTTAATAATTTTTTAAACCTCAATTAATTTAGTTTACATAATAATATTATTAGTTCTAATTACTTACTCATGACCCCTTTATGAGGAACTACATTTCACCTTTTTACATTTTTACTTACTTATGAACCCCTATGAGTAACTACATTTCACCTTTTTCTTTTTTTACTTACTCATGAACCCTTTATGAGGAACTACATTTCACCTTTTTACTTTTTACTTACTTATGAACCCCTATGAGTAACTACATTTCACCTTTTTCTTTTTTTACTTACTCATGAACTCCTTATGAGTAATTACAATTCATATTTTTGCTTATATTTCTTACTCATGAATAAGAAATGAGTAACTACATTTTATTGTCACTTTCGTTCAGACTAGATCCTCAAAAGCCAGAATAAAACCAACTCTGATGCCAATTGAATTATTAATATAAAACTCGTAAATTATATCATATTAAAAGGTAAATTATGGGTAACCTAAATGTGTGAATTACAAATCCATATACAGTTTTTTTATGGTCCCTTAGTAAGCGAGATATTTATATTTAGGACGTGAGATTATGTCAGAGACAGATATGTCAAAATATGAGAAGAAAATTGAAGTTCGCAATATACGGATGGAAGATATTAGTGAAATTATGAAGTTATCAAACCGTTGTTTTCCTGGCATGGAGGGATGGAAACGGGAACAATTAGAAAGTCATATTCGTATTTTTCCTGAAGGCCAGTTTTGTGTAGAGTATGAAGATAAAATTATTGGTTCTTGTTCAAGTTTAATGGTTGACTTCGATGAATATGATGATCAGCATACTTGGAACGTCATCACTGATAATGGTTATATTACAAATCATGATCCGAATGGATTTAATTTATATGGAATTGAAGTTATGGTTGATCCCGAATACCGTCGTATGAAAATTGGCCATCGTCTTTACGAAGCGCGAAAAGAATTGGCTCGACAATTAAACCTTCAAAGCATTATCATTGGTGGTCGAATCCCAAATTATCATAAACATAGAGAAGAAATGTCACCTCGTGAATACGTAGCAGCAGTAGAAAAGCATAGTATATATGACCCGGTTTTATCATTCCAATTAATGGAAGGTTTTACAATTAAACGGATTAATACACGTTACCTTCCGGATGATAAAGCATCAGATTCATTTGCCACTTTGATGGAATGGAGTAATATTGACTATCTTCCAAAATCTAAACGAGTTTATCGTGCTTCATTTCCAGTTAGAATTTGCGCAATACAATACATGATGAAAAAAATCGATTCATTCTCTGATTTTACGAAGCAAATCGAGTATTATGTTGATGTCGCCGCTGATTTTGGTTCGGATTTTGCTGTTTTCCCAGAGTTGTTTACAACACAATTAATGTCTTTTCTAGAAGAAAAACGCCCTGATCAGGCTGTTCGTAGACTTGCAACTTATACCGAGCAATACATCGAACTTTTTACTGAACTTGCTGTACGCTACAATGTCAATATTGTTGGGGGATCTCACTTCGTTGAGGAAGATGGTAATATCTACAATGTTGCTTATCTATTTAGACGCGATGGTACGATTGAGAAACAATTAAAAATACACGCAACTCCTAATGAGAGAAAGTGGTGGGGAATTTCAGAAGGTAACGAAATTCATGTGTTTGACACCGATTGTGGAAAAATCGCTATTCAAATATGCTATGATATCGAGTTTCCGGAACTTGCCCGGATTGCAGTTGATCAAGGAGCAAATATCATTTTCGTTCCATTTTGTACGGATGATCGCCAAGGTTATCTTCGTGTTCGTTATTGCGCTCAAGCGAGAGCGATTGAAAACCAAGTATATACTTGTATCGCAGGAACAGTTGGGAACTTAACACATGTAGAGAACATGGACATTCAATATGCACAATCTGGTATTTTCTCCCCTTCTGATTTTGGCTTTGCAAGAGATGGTATTGTTGGTGAATGTGATGCAAATGTTGATACTGTCGTAGTCGGAGATGTTGACCTTGAAAAATTAAGACGTTCACGAAATACAGGATCAGTCCGACAATTACGCGATCGACGTCGTGATTTGTATCGAATTGAATTTAAGAATTTAAAGTTAGAATAAAGAATTTGATTGATAAAAAATTAATATTAAAGAATTAAGCTCAGTCTAAAAAAGTAGGCTGAGCTTAATTTATTTTTTTTAAACTCAATTTATATATGTTAGAAATAGGCTTCCGATTGTAAAGATAGACGAAACATACAAAGAAAATGAACTTTTAAAAGCTTCTGATTCATTATCTATTCTTGCTTTGATACCTGTTTTTCCTTGTACTGTTGATTTATCTAATCTTCCAATCAAGCCATCTCCGCTAGTATTAAAAAAAGCGATTATTGCTGTAATGAACAACGAACTAACAAAAAGCCAATCGGTCCAAGTGGAACCTATTACATTAGAAAATCCAAAAGGTGCCATAATCAAGATAACGAGTGTAATACTTCCCGAGATTAAATTTTTCACTTTCCTCCCCCTTTGTCTACCTAATTTTAGATTCATCTATTACTATATTTTACCATTTTTTTAGATTCATCTATTTTATATTTAATTTAATAGATTTTCTCATAAAACATTCTATTAAGCCTTAATCTACTTACCAATAATATTTTGACATATTTAGACACCGACACAAACTTCTACTATTCTAAAAAAATGTTAAACTGAGTAATTTTTACTAAAAATTTATAAAAAGTACAAATTTATGTACGATTACGTTTTTTTATGATATGTTTACATTATAATTTGATTATTCAGAAATAATTACAAATTTATATTTTATGTCGAAATTTTGTATATTTCTTATTATTTATAATGAAATCTTTTTGATATGAGGAGTGAAAGTTTTGGAATTTAACGATGTATTACATGGGCACAGATCAATTCGAGAATATGAGGATAAGGAAATTAGTCAAGAACTGTTAGATCAAATATTAGATGCAGGTATTCGTGCGTCATCAAGTGGCAATATGCAATCTTATTCGATTATTGTCACAAAAGACAAAGAAATTAGAAAGAAATTATATTCTGCTCATATGGAGCAATCAATGGTTATTGATGCACCTATTCTTTTAACTTTTTGTGTGGATTTTAATCGAATGAGAAAATGGCTTACGCTTAATGATGCACCTGTACATTTTGATAATTTCATGAGCTTTATGATTGGTGCTATTGATGCTACATTGGCATCTCAAAACTGTGCATTAGCAGCAGAGAATGCTGGTCTTGGTCTATGTTATATGGGCTCTACACTTGCAAATTGTAATCAAATTGGAGAAATTCTTAACTTACCACCAAATGTCGTACCAGTTGTAGGATATTCATTAGGCTATCCTAAAGAAAATCCTGCATTACGTGACCGACTTCCAAGACAAGGTCTAGTTCATTATGAACAATATAATGATTATTCTGATGAAGATATTCTGGAAATCTATAAAGAAAGAAATGAAAAAGGCTGGCAACGTTACATGGACGTTCCAAAGCTTAAAGAAATGACAGAACGACTAGGATTAAAGAATTTAGCTCAAATTTATACGATTGCAAAGTATACACAAGAATCTCATCATGAATATTCTCAAACAGTTCTTGAATATTTAGAGAAACAAAATTTCATGAATAATAAATGATTATTAAGAATAAAAAAGTCGATTTCCATAGGGGAATCGACTTTTTATATTTTTATTATTTTATAGATTAATAGTTATTCTTCTCATTTATAAAGATACACATATAAACTAATA
The DNA here is from genome assembly GCF_002575105.1 of Bacillus sp. AFS053548. NCBI lineage: Bacteria > Bacillati > Bacillota > Bacilli > Caryophanales > Bacillaceae > Bacillus > Bacillus sp. AFS053548. The sequence continues at coordinate 58,576 of NZ_NUHI01000042.1, forward strand.
TCCTCTTGCTTAATGTGATAATTCTTAAATTCAGTTTCATTTAAAAACATCTCAAAATTTTCTTTTGTATAAGCACCTTTTTTCAAGAAAGTTTTAAAGGCAAATTTTACAAAATACTTATCAAACCCCTTCATTCCAGTTTTTCTAATTTCACCTTCAATATCTTGCGCAGTTGCATTAAAATTCATATCGATTATAAGTGATGTTCCACCTGGTTTTAATACCCTATACATTTCTGATAGTGCTTTTACTGGGTCCATAAAGTTCTTAAATGCTGCACTGCAAACAATAAAATCAAATGTGTTATCATCACAAGGTAGATTTGATGCATTACCTTCTTTAAAATCTACTAAAACATTTGCTTCCTTTGCATTATTTTTTTCGATGTTAACAAAATCTGGACTTAACTCTACTCCTGTAACATCAAACCCCATCTTTGCAAGCTCAATTGATAGATATCCTGGTCCAGGAGCAATTTCTAAAATCCTTGCACCTTCATGAATTAAAGATTTAATTTCGGTTGCATATTCTTGCATTTGTGTTAGACGACTTTTTCGTGAATTTTTATCATACCATTTTGCTGTATACCCATAAATACCAACATCTTTTTTCTTACGCATATTTTTCATCATCATATCCACCCTATCTCTTTTTAATGTAAGCCTTTTTATTTAAATTTATTTGAATTAGCTAGTAGGTAATTTGTTTGAACTTTAAAGTAGTTTATATTTCTAGTACAATAAGAGAACACAAACGTCTAACAACGTTAGTTATCTAACATCGTTAGATTAACACCTAACACCGTTAGAGTCAATGACAATTATTAAATTTTTGGAGAGATTTTATGGCGATAACGAAAGAAGCAATAGTAAAAGCATCACTTGATATTTTAAATCGTGATGGAATAAGTAATTTATCGATGCGCACTTTGGCAAAGGAACTTGAGATCAAAGCCGCATCCTTATATTGGCATATTAAAGATAAACAGGCTTTATATGATTTAATTGCTGAGCACCTAAATAATGAAATTGTCCTACCTGAAGAATTAGATGATGCCAAAGAAGCTTTAACAGCACTAGCATTTGAAGTGCGAAGAGTTTTATTAAAGACACGAGATGCAGTAGAAGTTTTTGCGCAATCAATGCCAACTACACCAAGTAGATTAAAGGCAGTAAAATTCACTTTAGAAAATTTAACTAAATACGGTGTATCTGATCAAAACTGTCTAGTTGCTGGTAACCTTTTTAACAATTATGTATTATCATTTGTAGCAGATGAACATCGTGCAAAACAGTTCACATACACTCCCGAAGAAGTAACTGCATTTACATCATTTTTTGGTGAACAGTATCATTATAGTTTTGATTTTGAAGAACAATTTCTATATGGATTAAGGGTAATATTTACCGGATTACATACTGAATAAATAAAAAAAGTCACATCTACCTTTCGATGTGACTTTTTGAAATAAGTATTTAGAATTTACGCCAAATTTTATGCGTTAACTTTCTTTGAAAACGTTGGTTTCTAAACTAATATGCACTTCCTTGAAATGAAAAAGAGCTGAATCCTAATCAGCTCCTATTCGGTTTTATTCATTTCCTTTACAACTGGTTTCCCGTCCTTATCCAATAGTGGGGTAAGGCCTCCTGCATACCCATCCCAACTAAATAAATATTGTATTCCTGTCTCTTTATCTTCAATTATTTTTTACGCCAGACATCATTTTAGCTTCTTTATAGATCACATTAAATCTATTATCCAAATCCTTTTTGGACATATGTAATCCTCCTTAATCAAACCGTACTGTATCAAAACCATCCAATAGATCTTCTAATTCAGTTAAAAAATTTATTTGGACTGGACCTGGAATTTGCTCCATCCATTTTTTAACTTCAGGTAGTTCTTCAGCATCTTCTATCTTTGTTGGTTTTGGATCAAGCGTTTCCCACCATTTCTTCATTTCATCAATAAATTCATAGAAGTAGCGTTCGAATCTTTCTGCCCATTCTGCTCCTTCATCATCCGTCGTTTTTTGCATCATGCTCCAAGCTTCCAACGCTGTTTCAAAGTATTCATCAATCTTTTTCATGTTATTTTCCTTTCTTGGTAAAGTACTACTTTCTTTTATATAAACTTTTTCAAGCTATAACTTCATTCGGAAATTGATTAGAATTAATTCGATATGTTAGTCTTTTTTCAATTCATTAACCACACACGTGATTTAAAATCTTGGTCGATCATTATTATGTGTCTGTCTCGTAATTTCTTCATGTAATTTTTGACTTTCTGTTTTATCTGGCGCTTTTGTTCCGAACTTTTTTTGCATAAAGAAACCAAATGCAATTGCTACAACTATAAACCCCCAAAATAGATAGCCAAATAGTGTCATTTCAATCACTCCTATCATCAATTGTAAAGGCAAAATAAAAATCGACTAAACGTCGATCTTGTTGTTAAAGTTCATTTATAATACTACTATATTAACTATTTTAAAACCTATGAATTAATTCGATTATTCCAGGTATTAATATCATAATGATTGAGCAAGAAATTAATAAATTAGTGACTATTTTAGTTAATTTCTCCCTTCCTTTTCCATTATACCATCCACTGAATTGTATTTTATTTCGATACATGACAAATAGTAATACAAGTATACCAAAATAACACCACCATCCAGTATGAGTAAGATTCACACCAAGTTCATTATATATTTCTGATACAACAGTTGAAAATAAAGCACCAAGTAACCCAAAGATCAATATGATTCTAATCACTTCTAGTATTAGTCCAAGTGAAACAGATAATGCCTTCATTTAATGCCTCCAATAATCTTTTAATCTTTTTTTAACTTGTTCCTATGTAATTATTATTCGATATTTGGTATTTTTCCCCTTTTTTAATTTTACAAACTTGATAAATTTAATACTATGGAAGATTAAGAATAAAGTGTAAATAGTTAGAAAATACTATTGAAAGGTTTTTAATGTTCAGGGGGGATACTTTGTTTAGTCAGGTGGTAAAATCTATACCCAATTTACTTACAATTGGAAATTTAGTTTGTGGTGTTCTATCAATTACGCTTAATATGAGTGGTTTAATAATGTTATCCTCAATTTTTATTTTTATCGCTGCTATTTTTGATCTTCTTGACGGAAGAGTGGCTAGGAAGCTAAAAGTGAATAGCGAATTCGGTGTAGAGCTAGATTCTTTAGCGGATATTGTTAGTTTCGGCGTTGCCCCTGCGCTTTTATTTCATTCCATTTCGGCACCATCAATCTTAACCTCACTAGCATTTATCCTTTTTCCTACGATGGGGGCATTAAGATTAGCAAAATTTAGTGCTAAACCAACCATAGGATATTTTAAGGGCTTGCCTATCCCTGCCGCTGGTTTACCTTTAGCTGGTATGGGAATGTTTTTTTATAGTAATGCATGGATTACTTTAATTCTTGCTTTCTTAATGGTAAGTCCAATTAAATTTAAAAAGCTTTAACAAACTTCAATCTAAAATGCTATTACCTTCTGAAGAGGAAATAGCATTTTAAATTTTTATTGAAATATTTTTGTCGCATAACATTACTTATTATTAAATGAAATGATTGCATTTTTTAAAGTGTAGAGTTTTGCTGTGAAAATATAAAGTTCATTATAATTATTTTCCACGTATTCATCAATAATGTTTATTCCTTTTATAAAGTTCTCGATCAATAAATATGTATATTTTCCATCCCATGCGAAACGATTAATTCTGAATAGCTCATCTGCCAATACTTGGAATCTAAATTCTTCAATTAATAGTTTTATTTGATATATTTTATCTTTATTATTAGTAGATGTGTATTTACTATTTTCATAACTATTATGTACTAATTTGACAAAATCATTTATATCTTCAGCCAACATATTCGCTTTTTGCATCTCAAATTTCATTTCTCCATCCCCTAAAGTGTTTAAAAATATACATCACTAGAGTGTATGTTAATATTTTAAATCATATCACAAACTATCCAATTAATCCCGTATCCTACTACTTCTAGGAAAAAGCAATTCAAATAAAAATTAGAGTCACTATTGTGACTCTATAGTCTGCGCATCAAATGATCGTTTCGTTTCTTTATCTGCCTGCGCAGTGCTTGTTACCTAACATAACTTCGCACCTCGAAAGACAATTGCTTTGAACAAGTCTGAAAATCCTTGGAACTTTGACTACAGACTGACAGTCACTATTCAACTATTTCATCTATTTAGTAGTTTCAAATTTTACATCCACTAATTAATGGATGAGTTACTTACTTTTTAGCCCACTCTTTTCCATATATTCTTCGTATGCTTCATCTATTTTCTTTTTACAAATCTCACTCCACAATGTTTTAAGCACTTTTATTTTTTCTTCACTAGCATGTTCTGGCTTCATCTCTCCACCAAAACCTATATGTGAATTAACATCCGAAACTAAACCCTTTTCATCAGTATAGGCAATCTCATTCGGAACATATGTTAAGCCTCGATGTTGACAATTATTTTCGATACAATGAAAACCTGGTTTTTTAACTTGTTTACAAAATCCCGGAATTATTGAATTTTTTTCATTTTCAATACTATGTAAACAATAAATTTCTAATAATACGTGGTTATAAGAGATATTAATCTACTCCTTTCATCAATTTTACCTATTAATTAATCAATCTGTTTTCCATGTTCATCAAAATACCGATTTTCTAAACTAAATGCATTTGATGCTTTGTACATTGTAATGATTTTAGCGCTCGGTTTACCAACTTTTATTTCAACTTTTTCAGTGCTCCCAGTAGCATTCACAAGGCGAACGCTTAATTTAGAGACAGTATTAAAATGATTTGTGATGACTAATATTTTCAAAGGTAAGGGCTTTTCATCTTTATATTTGATAGGCAAAGCAAAGTCTTGTAAATTTGAATCTAGTTTATTTTCAATATTTATGTCACTTTCATAGTTGGATCCGTATTCAGCATTTAGAAATCTATAGTTTCCAATTTTGTCTTTTTTAAAGTGAATGTACGACGGAGTATCATTTTGCAAATAGGCTACATATCGATCATTTTCAATATCAAAAATTTTAATAATATCAATAGATTTTTCCCCATTGGTTACTGAATGGATTGTAGCTAGGATATTTTTTTGATTGTTTCCGTTCATCTGTAAAGTAGGCTTAAGGAATTTGTAACTGATGAAGGCAAAACACAATAAAAACAATAATGTGAACTTTATTTTCTTATTAAACACAAAGGACCTCCATTAACTATGTTTTGCTGCTATTCTTTTTAATTATCCATCACACAAAATTTGCCGTCAATTGGGTTATTTCCTGCTTTTACCTTTATTTATTCATCTCTTCTTTTCCCTTAAAACAAGATATTAATATAGGTTTTTCACTAAATCCTACAAATTAAATCATCCCGAAATATGGTAAATCGTTCAAATTAATGGAAATTTTGCTATCAGAAGCTTTCATTCGAATATATAATATAAAGTGTGGAATTGTTCGATTCGAACTTTCACTCCATCAAATCGTAATTCCTTATTTATCTGCCTATTAGATAAAGGAGGGTAAAATGCAAAAATTGATTTATATGATTGGAATTCCTGGTAGTGGGAAAAGTGAAATGGCTAAACAAATCGCCAAGAAAGAAAAAGCCATTATTTTATCCACTGATGAGTTACGTCAAACACTATTCTTTAATGTAAATAAGCAAAAGAGGACGAATCTTTTGTATATGGAATTATACAAAAGAGCCAATTGTTTACTTGCTGAAGGGAAAAGTGTTCTCATTGATGCTACAAATATTGAACGTGAGAGACGTATGAAAGCATTAAATAAATTCGTAGATGTTTACAAAGAGTGCTATTACATGGATGTACCTTATGAGGTTTGTGTAGACCGTAATAACAAGAGAAAGCGGGTAGTAGAAGATCGAATTCTTGTTAAGATGCGGAAGAACCTTGATTTCCCTTTAAAAAATGAAGGTTGGGATGTCATCCATTCAATTCATGAGCCATTTTCATATGAAATGACGAAAGAAGAATTAACAAATCTATTAGTAAGCGAAGTTTCATACGCAGAGTTATTCGAGAAGCTCAATAAAGTACCGTTTTTTTAAGCTATGAGGGATTTCGACCAAGAGAATCCGTTTCATTCATTGACGCTATGTCAACACACATATGGACTCATTGAGTACATTAATGAAATGTACGAAGAGAAAGATAAACTAATTCTGCAAATGGCAGCTCTGTTTCATGATGTTGGGAAGGTATTTTGTAAGACGTATAAGGTTACTAAAGGGTATTATTCATACTTTGGTCATGAAAAAGTTTCTTCACAAATTGCATTTCATTTTTTAACGGAACTAAGGTTTGAAGATGAATTTACTCAAGCTGTAGTTGGGATGATCGAAATGCACATGTTAATTAACTACGGTGGTAACGAAGGAACAACTGAAATTTATCATTTACTTGGGGATGAATTACTCGCAAAACTTTATTTCTTTCGTGAAGCAGATACGTTTGCGAAGTGAGGTGTTTGAATATGAAAATTAAGTATCCAAAGACATTTCATTTACCTTGGTCTGAATCTAAAACTTCTGATGATAAAACACTTCATAATATTGACCATTTTATTGGAAAAGAAGTTGTTGTAACTGAAAAAATAGATGGTGAAAATTGCTCGATTTATCGAGATGCGATACACGCAAGATCCACTGATAGCCTAGACCATCCATCCAGACATTGGGTTAAAATGCTACAAGCTACGATTGGTTACAAAATCCCCGAACATTGGCGAGTTTGTGGGGAAAATGTATTTGCAATGCATTCGATACTTTATGAGGGACTAGATAGTTATTTTTATGTCTTTTCGATATGGGACGAACAAAATAAATGCCTATCGTGGGAAGATACGATTAGATGGTCCAAATTATTAGGTCTAAAAACGGCACCGGTTTTATACAATGGTGTCTTTAATGAAGAAGCTATAAAAGCTTGCTATACAAAAAATTCAAATTTAGGCGGAGAACAAGAAGGATACGTTATACGATTAACTGATGGATTTCAATACAATGATTTTAAACACTCGGTTGCAAAGTTTGTTCGAGAAAACCATGTGCAAACAGACAAACATTGGATGATCAAACAGATTAAAGCAAATCGACTAAAACAAGAATAAAAGAAATTATTTTTAACTATAAATACCCTAATTTAAATTTTATTGAAAGGAATGAGAACAATGTAATATGTTAATTTTATTAAAATATATGCTGTATGCCATAAGTATTCAACGATAAAGATTTAATTAATATATGTAAATGTAGTTTAACGGTAGAACATCCATATAAATTGGAAGGAATGGGTTCGACTCCCAGCCATTACACCAACATAAACGATTTTATATTTGCAAGTACCACTCTTCTTCTTTTCTACAAAAAAGAGACGCTAATCCATCAAAGAATCGCATCTCCAAAAAAATCTTCTCTTGTAATCATACAAAAAACAAAAATTCTTATGTAAAAGGAATTGATATTAAACCTATTTAATATAAGTTAAACCGATTCGATTATTAAAAATTTGATTTCGATTTTTGAAAACAAATGATCCATCAACATAATCGATCACTAGTTGATCTTCGTATACATCTTCAAAATTTTTATTTACCATAAATTCAAACTGGTCTCCAATTATCATTTTTTCATTAGGACCACATTCTCTTTTATTAATAACTTTTATCTCATAAATGTTATTAACGACATCACAGCTTCCACGGTCAAATTCTAATTGAAGTATTTTATTTTGATCTACTGCGCCAAGTATTTCTTTGGCTGCATCAGTTATTTTAAAATCCATTTTAAAAGTCTCCTAATTTAGATTAAACGTTTAAAAATTTCACACATACTGCTTCAGGTACTTGTACGTCTGATTGAAGCACTGTTAATTTTCCAGTAGTTTTATTTCTTGCATATAAAACTAGATTTCCTGACATTTCATTTGAACCAACTAAGTAGTTCTCAGATGGATCTAAAACGAAATCTCTTGGCCAATTACCCTCACTTGAAGTAATTTCTACTAATTCAATCTTTCCAGTATCTTGATTTACACTAAATACTGCGATACTATTATGACCACGATTTCCCGCATATACGAATTGACCGTCTTTTGAAATATGGATGGCACTTCCTTGATTGTTTTCAGTAAAATCGCTAGGGATTGTAGAAATATATTGTAAATCTGTAAAGCTTCCATCTTCATTTAATTGTAGCGCAATTACTTCTGAACTTAGCTCCGTCATAATATAAGCAAACTTTCCATTCGGATGGAATGTAATATGACGTGGCCCACTTCCAGGTTTTACCGATAGACTGGTTACTTCAATTAAAGAATTGTTTTCAATTTTATATGTAATTAATTGATCGATTCCTAAATCAATTGCAACAACATATTTTTCATTTAATGTATAACCAGAAAAATGGGCATGAGGTTTTTCCTGACGTTCTTTATTCGGACCTGTTCCTTCATGTTGCATAATCGATTTAACATCACTAGCAAAACCATTTTCTTGATTGATTTTATATAATTCAATTGTACCTTTATGATAATTTGCTGTAACAATATTTTGCTTAGCTGAGTCAACACTAATATGACAAGGTGAAGCGCCTTCATTAAGCTGTTCATTTAATTTTTTAAGCTCTCCACTGTTTTCATCAATCGCATAAACAGCAATCCCACCTAAGTTTCCTTCTTTTACAACTGCATATAGATTCTTATTGTCTTCACTAATTGCTAAATAAGTTGGATTTCCTAATTCAGCAACCAGTTTAACATCGGTTATTCTTTCTTTTTCTGTATCAAGCGTAAATTGATAAATACCTTTACTTTCACTTTTTGTATATGTACCTACATAACCAACAAATTTCTGATTCGAATTCATTCCTATTTCCTCCTCTATTCCTTGTTTTTATGTAAATACCCCCATTTCATAGATACAAAATGAGTTTCAATGAAGATGGGGGCTTTATACTTATTAGATTTAAAGTTTGTTACAGATTATAATGAAGTTTTTGCCCAGTCAGCAGCAAATTTTTCAATACCTTGATCTGTTAATGGGTGTTTAGATAATTGCTCAATTACACTGTAAGGAATTGTTGCGATATGAGCTCCAGCTAATGCTACACGAGTAACATGGTCTGGGTGACGAACTGACGCAGCAATGATTTGAGCGTCCAAATTATGAACTCGGAATAGTTCAGCAATTTTAGCAACTAATAATACGCCGTCTTCAGAAATATCGTCTAAACGACCTAAGAATGGAGATACATAAGTAGCACCTGCTCTAGCTGCTAATAATGCTTGGTTAACAGTAAAGATTAATGTTACGTTTGTTTTAACACCTTTTTTCGTTAAGTAGCGGCAAGCTTCTAAACCAGCAAGTGTCATTGGTAATTTAATTGTAATATTTTTATCTCCACCGTTTATTTTAATAAGCTCGTCAGCTTCAGCGATCATTTCTTCTGCAGAAACTGCGTTTGGCGTTACTTCAGCAGAAACTGATTCTACTTCAGGAACTAATTTTAAAATTTCTTCGATGCGATCTTCGAATTTAACTCCTTCTTTTGCTACTAAAGATGGATTTGTAGTTACTCCAGATAAAACTCCCATTTTATAAGCTTTTTGGATGTCTTCTACATTAGCTGTGTCAATAAAAAATTTCATTTTTAAATTCCTCCAATTATTAGGTATATTTCCTATTTTATACTTTATTTATTTCTTTTCAACTGCATGTCCACCAAATTCATTACGAAGAGCCGCAACAACTTTACCAGTGAACGTATCGTTATCTAATGAACGGTAGCGCATTAATAATGACATTGCAATAACTGGTGTAGCAGCTTGAAGGTCTAGAGCTGTTTCAATTGTCCATTTTCCTTCTCCAGATGAATGCATTACGCCTCTAATTTCATCAAGTTTAGCGTCTTTTGAGAATGCATTTTCAGTTAATTCCATTAACCAAGAACGAATTACAGAACCATTATTCCATACTTTCGCAACTTTTTCATAATCATAATCAAAGTCACTTTTTTCTAATACTTCAAATCCTTCACCGATTGCAGCCATCATACCGTATTCGATACCATTATGAACCATTTTTAGGAAATGTCCACTACCAATTTTACCTGCGTATAGGAAACCATTTTCTACTGAAGTATCTTTAAAGATTGGTTCTACGATTTCCCAAGCTTCTTGGTCTCCACCAACCATATAACAAGCACCATTACGAGCGCCTTCCATACCGCCTGAAGTACCAGCATCTATGAATCGGATACCATGCTCTTTTAATTCATCATAACGTCTAATAGACTCTTTATAATGTGAGTTTCCTGCTTCAATGATAATATCCCCTTCTGATAAGAATGGTTTAACATCATTAATAACAGCATCTACTACTCCATGTGGTACCATAATCCAAAGAACTCTTGGAGTATCAAGATTTTTAACTAATTCTTCTAAGCTTGAAGTACCAACAGCACCAAAGCCTTTCATTTCTTCCACTGCAGCAGTATTTAAATCAAATGCCACTACTTCGTGATTATGATCCATTAAGTTTTGACCTAAGTTTAGACCCATTTTTCCTAATCCAATTAAACCAACTTTCATTACGTTATCCTCCCATATTATCTACAGTAATATTAATGTTTTTCTCTAAGTAAAAATTTTTATGATAAAAAAATAATTAAAATATTATTTAATCAAGAATTTAATAAAGTTTTACTTACGTTTACTACATTCTTAGTACTAAAACCAAATAATTCCATTACTTCATTACCTGTTCCAGATGCTCCAAAAGTCTCAATTGAGATTTTTTTACCTTTGAAACCAACATAGCGTTCCCATCCAAGTGAAATCCCCATTTCAATTGAAACACGGTTTAATAAATGTGATGGTAAAACAGACTCTTTGTATTCATCTGCTTGCTGATCGAATAGCTCCCAACTTGGCATTGCTACTACTCGAACTGATAAGTTTTCTTTTTCTAACTCATTTTTACTATTAACTGCAAGTGACACTTCTGAACCTGTAGCGATTAATATTAAGTCTGGTTGATCGTTCGTTTCAGTTAAAACATATCCACCTTTTGAAAGATTATCTAATCTAGATGCTGTTTCTTCAAATACAGGTAAATTTTGACGACTTAATACTAAAGCGATTGGTCCATTTGTATTTTGTAACGCATATGCCCAAGCATTAGCAGTTTCATTTGCGTCTGACGGACGAATAACTGTTAAACCAGGGATTGCACGTAAAGCAGCTAAATGTTCAACTGGCTCATGTGTAGGGCCGTCTTCACCAACTGCAATTGAGTCATGAGTGAATACATATGTTACTGGTAATTTTTGTAATGATGCTAAACGAATTGATGGACGTAAATAATCATTAAATACGAAGAATGTACTTACAAAAGGCTTAACTCCACCATGTAATGCCATACCATTTGCAGCAGCACCCATCGCATGCTCACGTACACCAAAATAAATATTGCGGCCAGCAAATGATTCGACAGCAAACTTACTTTCATCTTTAATATCTGTCATTGTTGAATGAGATAAATCTGCGCTTCCACCGAAAATTTCAGGAACTGTTTTAATGTAGTGATTAATTGCTTCTCCACTTGCAACACGTGTAGAGATTGTTTTATTCTCGTCAAAAGTTAATAAATCTTCTGTTTCGATTAAAACATCACCTTTAATTGCTTTTTCAAGCTGAGTTGCTAATTCTGGGTAAGCTTCACGGTATGCATTAAATAATTGTTTCCACTCAGCTTCTTTTTCACTACCTTTTTCTTGTATTGCTTTGAAATGTAACTTAACTTCTTCTGGTACAAAGAAATCTTCTTCGTAGTTCCAAGCATATGCTTTTTTCGTTTCTTTTGCTTCTTCAAGACCTAATGGATTACCATGGGCTTTATTTGTACCAGCCACTTTTGGACTTCCGTAACCAATAATTGTTCTAACTTCAATTATTGTCGGTTGGTCTGTGTTTTGTTTAGCTTCTTCGATCGCTTTAGAAATTTCTACATGATCGTTTCCATCTTCTACTCTTAAATATTGCCAGTTAAATGATTCAGCTCTCTTTTTCATATCTTCTGAATAAGAAAGATTTAATGTACCATCTAATGAAATATCGTTAGAATCGTATAATACAACTAACTTTCCAAGTTTCATATGGCCAGCAAGTGACATAGCTTCGTATGCAACACCTTCCATTAAATCACCATCACCAACTAATGCATAAGTAAAGTGATCAATGATAGAAAGGTTATCTTTGTTAAATTTACCTGCTAAATGAGCTTCAGCCATTGCCATACCAACAGCAGTAGCGATACCTTGTCCTAATGGGCCAGTCGTAGCTTCAACACCATCAGTGTGTCCAAATTCAGGATGTCCAGGAGTTTTACTATTTAGTTTACGGAAATCTTTAAGGTCTTGGATTGAAACATCATAGCCTGCAAGATGTAGTAAACTATATAACATACTTGAACCATGTCCAGCTGATAATACAAAACGGTCACGGTCAAACCATTTTGAACTTTTTGGATTATGCTTTAAATGATCTGCCCATAATGCATATGCCATTGGCGCTGCACCCATTGGTAAACCAGGATGACCAGAATTAGCTTGGTTAATCGCATCAATTGAAAGTGTACGGATTGTATTAATTGATAATGTAGAAATCGAACTCATAATTTAAATACTCCTTTTTAGATCTGTTTTGTTGTCTTCATTTTCTTGTACAAAATCTGTATCTAACCACCATTTGAAACCATCTTCTGCTATTAATTCATCAGCAGCTTCTGGACCAAATGAACCGGATTTATAAGTATGAAGTGGTACTAAATTTTCTTCAAATGCTTCTAAAATTGGTTGAACCCATTGCCATGATAATTCTACTTCATTCCAATGAGCAAAAAATTTCGAATCGCCTCGTAACGCATCGTAAACTAATAACTCATACGCTTCTGGACGATCTTCTTTATTTGCAAAATACTCAGCTTGTACAGGTTCAATCTTGCCCTCTACGTTTTTGCTATTTAAATAGAAAGAAACTCTTTCATTTGGATTAATTTCAATAACTAATAAATTTGGTCCATTATTAGTTCTAAGGTTTTGAATCGGACTTTTGAATTCAAAAACGATTCGAGTAGATTTTTCTTTCATTCTTTTACCTGTACGGATATAGAATGGGATTCCCTTCCAAAAATCGTTTTCGATTAATACTCTTGCTGCTACATAAGTATCATTTTGTGATGAAAACTCAATTCCTGGTTCTTTTCTATATGCAACTACTTTCTTACCATTTTGTTCACCAGAACCATATTGACCACGAACTACATGAGAAACTACTTCTTCTTTTGATAGAGGTCGAAGAGATTCAAGAACCTTTTTCTTCTCAGCTCTAACGTCACTTGCAGTATTTTGGTTTGTTAAATGCATAGCAGACATCATTAACATTTGTAACATATGATTTTGGAACATATCTCGAATTGCTCCTGATTTATCATAATAACCCGCTCGTTCTTCAACTCCGACTGTTTCACTTGCCGTAATTTGAACATTTGCGATATATTGATTGTTCCATAAAGCTTGTAAAACTGGATTAGCAAACTCTAAAGCTTCTAAGTTTTGAACCATAGGTTTGCCTAAGTAATGATCAATTCGGAAGATCTCATCTTCTTTAAATGACTTACTTAATTTTTCATTTAAATCTCTAGCAGTTTTCAAGTCACGTCCAAAAGGCTTTTCAATGATTAGACGCTTCCAACCCTTTGTGGTACCTAGTCCACTTTCCTTAATATTTGATGCAATAACTTCAAAAAATTCTGGTGCTACAGATAAATAAAATAATCTGTTTTCAGGGATCTTTAATTCCAGTTCTCTTTCTTTGACTAAATCTAATAAATCAACGAATCCTTCTTTGTTCGTGATATCTAGCTGTTGATAACGAATTGAATCTAGAAATTCTTGGACCATTTTTTGATCTTCTAAAGAACGTCTTGAAAAAGTAATTAGTGATTGCATTACTTGATTCTGAAATTCGTCATTTGAAAAATCTTTCCTACCAATTCCAATGATTGAAAAAGACTCAGGCATCTTTTGATCTATATATAAATTATATAATGCAGGAAAAATTTTTCGTTTTGCTAAATCGCCTGTGGCTCCGAACAATACAAATGACATAGAATCCATTAACTAAACCTCCTCTTAGTCGAACTTTTAAATAGTTGATAATAAAAAATATATTTTCAAACGATCCTTAATTTTATTTAGAGCTATTTTTAGTTCAAATAATTCATTCCAACATCTATTCGGAAAATATTTTTTACCCAAACCTATAATACATGAAAAAAATTTTTCTTTCCAATAAAATGCTTATGTTTCTATTTATTGGATTTTTTTAATTTATTAGTGAGACTCCAGGCAAAGAAAGTGGAGTAGTTGCACTTATACTTAATTCCAAAAATTGGCAACTAGTCGTTTTTTCATCTCTGCTGCCAATTTACTTTCAATGTGAAAAAAAGCCTTAATTAACTTTTTACGTTAATTAAGGCTTTAGAATGAAATATTAAGTGAAAATCAATCTTAGGCTAGTTAAAACTAAACCAATAATAAATCCACAAACAGCTCCATTTACACGAATCCAAGTAATATCCTTACCAATTTTATTTTCCAATAAATCAGTTATTTCTTCAGTAGATAATTTTTCAATATTGAATCTTACTAAATCACTAATTTTGTGATGATATTTTTCAACTGTATTATTTAATAGATTCTTAAAACTTTGCTCAACATTATCAATCAGATTCGAATTTTTAATAAAGCTGATCATTTTTTCGATAGCATTTAAAATAAATTCTTCATCATTCATTTTATTTCTAAACATTTTAATTGCATGATCTACAAGATATTCATAGCCTTTATTTTTCCATTCATCTAATTGGCGTATAATGTTTTCATTTGATTTATTTTTTTCAGCTTCCAATCGAATAAACGATAAAATGAAATTCCTTCTGTCACTATTCGGGTGTTTTAATTCCGATAGTAAATCGATTAATCCACTATGTATAAATTCTGTTATTTTCTCTTCTCCAATCATTGGTAGAAAAGCTTTAATCATAAAAAACTTTCGCTCGATAAACTGTATTACTTCTTTGCCGATTAATTCCTTAATATGTGGTAAGCTAACCGTTTCTTCGATTTTATTAATTAAAAATTCATATGTCTTTGCATCCCATTCTTTTTCAATAACCGTATCGACAGCTTTACTTAATAAGTTCTGAGATGATATGGAATCAATAGTCGGTTTAAATGTATTTAATAAAAATTTTTTGATTGTATCATCCTGAATAGATGCACCAAACTGCTTGATTGAATGAACCATTTTATTTCTTGATTCATCATTTTCAAGCATCTTTTCAAACGCATTAATACCTTGATTAATCCAATCACGCTCTTCTACCTTTTCAATTAAACTTTCCTTACTTAGCCATTGATTATTAAGTGTGCTTAAAATCCCTTCAGTAATCTTCTTTCTATTTTTAGGCAATAAAGCTGTATGTGGGATTGGTATACCAAGTGGATGACGAAACATTGCAGTTACTGCAAACCAATCCGCAAGACCACCAACTAAAGCTGCCTCAAATCCACCAGAAAGGATTTGAAATAATTTAGATTGAAACGGCATTGTTGCAGCGAAACCACAAGTTGCCACTATAAGTGAAATATTGGCTAGCCGTTTTGAATTCTTTTCTTTCATTTACTAAAAGCCTCCTGTATCTATTTGAAAATAGTATATCATTCCTTTAATTTATTTTCTAAAATCAATTCTAATAAATAATAAAAAAAGAGACTGTTTTCACAGCCTCCATGTATTGAGTATACATTATCTAACTAATTGTGTAGCAATTGCGATCACACTAATTTATTTAAAAATTCAATTGAAAATGGTGGCAAGTAATATTTAAACTATTTTTAAGATAAAACCTATGAGCATCGTAACGTTGTACCCCTGAATCTAGATGGAATTGTTCGCAATTATTTTGTTTTGCTTCATTAATTAACCAGTTCCACAAAAGTTGTGCATAGCCCTTTTTGCGATGATTTTCACTCGTAATTAAATCGTCAACATAAAAATATTTTCCCCATGCTAATGATTCTGTCATACGATAACCAGCAACAGCTGTTACTTCTTCATTTTCGATCACGGCCACAAGTTGATAATTATTTGTGTTGATTAATCTGTTAATCGTCTCAACATATTCATCTTCTCTTAAATGTGGCCGTAATTGATTTACTGTTTGAAACGTTTTCAAAATATCCGAACTACTTTTCATTATTTTTACTTCTGCCATCTTTTATCTCTCCATTCACAAAAAACGTTCTATTATAAAAATACCACAATTTTCTATTTTTTTTATGAATTGATGTTTTTTAATTTTTGGTTTATGGCTCGAAACCTTTTTGACTAATAAAAATTTGATCCTCTGAAAAATACTTTTTAAAGCGCTGATAAACTAATTGATAAGCTTCTGGACCGTACCATTCTTGTAAATTAAGCTCAGTATATTTTTTTTCAATACCAAGACGACCTGTTCGTTTCCCTCCGCTTCCATCACCCATGAAAAAATCATCGATACAGATTCTATGAACAATTTCCGATAACTTTTTTGGGAAATCCTCGCTACTAGGCAGAATAGGAGCTTTTATTGGTGTTTGCTATATCAATTTTCTTGATATGTATATATGGGGCTACAAGAATCATCCTAAAAAAACAAGTACTCAACCTTCACGTTTGGGTTTTGCTGTCACTTGTATTATGTTATTTTTCTGCTTTGTATTTGTGAATAATTGGATATGGTCCATTGAAACGGAACAGGATATTCTCCTGAATATTCAAATTTGGTTAAGTGGAATAACTTCTTTATTGTCCCATCATTCTTGCTCCTATTGACAAAGCTAAAAGGGCGTGTAAAAGCATGAGACGAAGAAAATGCTTCCTGTCACTTTTTGGTCAATTAGTAAAGGCGAAAAAGGAAAAATAGAAATGAGTACATTAGTCCCTCCATTAGTAAATGAGCCAAAAAGCTTATTAACACTAGAAGTTGATCTCCTTAAACAGGGAGGAAAAGACTTTAATTTAAGATATTATCGTGAATTGAAGGTTGGACAACTCCGTATGTTTTTAATTCATGAGGAATTAGCGAAACAAGGGATTATTCAGTTGATTAACACGCTATTGACTGTCTATGATATTTCGCAACCAATGTATTTAGTAATCGTTAAAGGTAATTTTGACGATAATATTAACAGACAAGCAAAGAAGCAAGAAAACCTTGATTATTACCTGTATCGGATGCTAAGACACTATGAGAGGAAAAAACAAGTTGAAATAACCATTGTCAATTTGCATGAATATAAAAATAAGCTGTTTTCACAATATTCAGATTCAGATCCCGTTCTTCCTGTTTTCAAAATAACGAAAGATAACTTTACTTACAAGGGGACTGAAGAGCTGAAGGTGGATCCTCTTAAAATCGTGACACACACCCTTAGCCCCTTTTCCTACCCATCAGCGAAAAGGTATGGTTAGCCGCTTGGGGAAAAATGAAAATAAAAGTTAATTATTAGCTTTATTTTGAGGCATTACAAAATACTAAAAATAATTATTAAATTATCATGAAAAGAGGTTGACCCCCTTGGCCGGAGTCAACCTTAGATTACCAGTTAAAATTTACCTAATCGACTCTTGTCTTACTAAAGGATTCAACCCAGCAGTTTCCATATAATCTTTCCCCCAGTTATACATAGCATCGAGAATCGGCATCAAGCTTCTTCCTTGTTCAGTAAGGGAGTATTCTACTTTTGGAGGAACCACGGGATAGACTTCTCGTTTTACAATCAAGTCTTCTTCCAGTTCTCGCAATTGATTAACTAGCATTCTCTGCGTAATCCCTGGCATAAGAGCTTTCAGTTCACCAAATCGCTTCGTTCCCTCTTTTCCTAGATGCCATAGTATAAGCATCTTCCATTTACCACCGATAACGGAAAGAGTTAATTCTTTTTCACAATTAAAAATCTTATCCTGCATTCGCGACATTTCACTTCACCTCTATATTTATTATAACCCAAAGTATACTTTTTTCACTATATAAAATAAAAGTATGTACTTGCAATATCCCTCCATACATTATATATTTGCAGTGAAAAATTGGCCATGCGGAATGGTGCATTGTTTCTTTTAAAGTTAATAGTAAGACTATATAAGCGGTTTTTCTTATAGTATACTTTTTAACACTATGTAAAATAAAAGTGCGTACTTTTAACGTTTAATCATACGTTATATACTTGCAATTGTTCAGTAAGAGGACATGATATTCCTTATTGCTCGCTGGTACAGATAAAGCACTATAAGGATTATATTACCGTAAAAGTATTATTACACTTTAGAGACGTTATCACTGAACAACAATAAAAAAATTATAGGAGTGAATATAGATGGAATTACAATTAGCATTAGATTTAGTAAATATCCCAGAAGCAATTGAGTTAGTTAAAGAAGTGGAGGAGCACATTGATATCGTTGAAATCGGTACACCGGTTGTAATCAATGAAGGTCTTCATGCTGTAAAAGCAGTTAAAAAAGCATTCCCTAACTTAAAGGTATTAGCAGACCTAAAAATCATGGATGCTGCTGGTTATGAAGTAATGAAAGCTTCTGAAGCAGGTGCTGATATCGTCACAATTCTTGGAACTGCTGAAGATATGTCAATCAAAGGTGCTGTTGAAGAAGCGAAAAAACAAGGTAAAAAAATCCTTGTTGATATGATTGCTGTAAAAGACCTTGCTGGACGTGCAAAAGAAGTGGACGCTATGGGTGTTGATTATATTTGTGTTCATACTGGCTATGATCTTCAAGCAGTTGGAAAGAACTCTTTTGAAGATTTACAAACCATCAAAGGTGTTGTAAAAAATGCTAAAACCGCAATTGCAGGTGGTATTAAGTTAGACACACTTCCAGAAGTCATCAAAGTACAACCAGACCTTGTTATTGTAGGTGGCGGGATTACTGGACAAGATGATAAAAAAGCTACTGCTGCCAAAATGCAACAAATGATTAATCAATGGTAATTCAGATTATGAATACAACTCAATACCTAGCTGAAATCATAAAAGAGTTAAATCGCTCCGTAGATTTAATTTCGAATGATGAAGCTGAAAAATTAGTTAATGGGATTCTTGAATCAAAAAAAATCTTTGTTGCAGGCGCAGGTAGATCTGGATTTATGGCTAAATCATTCGCCATGCGAATGATGCACATGGGGATAGATTCCTATGTGATTGGCGAAACAGTAACCCCTAACTTTGAAAAAGATGACATCTTAATCATTGGATCAGGTTCAGGAGAAACGAAAGGTTTAGTTTCCATGGCCGAGAAGGCAAAAAGCATCGGTGGGACGATTGCAGCTGTAACCATTTTCCCTGAGTCCACTATTGGACAATTAGCGGATATCACAATTAAGTTGCCTGGCTCACCTAAAGATCAGTCGGAGAGTGATTTTAAGACGATTCAACCAATGGGCTCATTATTTGAGCAAACACTTTTACTATTTTACGACGCTGTGATTCTTCGGTTCATGGCGAAAAAAGGTTTGGATACCAATAAAATGTACGGTAGACACGCCAACTTAGAATAAATATATTATTTTTTGAGTTCTAAATAGGAAAGACCGCAAGCTGTTTCCATGCAAGATTGCGGTCTTTCTGTTAGAATAACTACTACAATTTGTAATAATTTTTAGGAGTGATAAAATGATTTCTTTAAATGGAAAAACTGCAATAGTTACTGGCGCAGGAAGAGGCATTGGACGTGCTACTGCTATCGCCTTAGCAAAAGAAGGCGTTCATTTAGGCCTAATCGGCTTAAATATATCAAATCTAGAAAAGGTAGCTGCTGAACTAGCCCAATTTGATGTAAAGGTTTCTGCAGCAACAGCAGATGTGACCGATCTTGAATCCGTTACCCATGCTGTTGAACATATCAAATCAGACTTAGGCCCAATTGATATCCTAATCAACAATGCTGGTGTTGCTAAATTTGGTGGGTTCCTTGATCTAACACCAGAAGAATGGGAAAAAATCATCCAAGTCAATTTAATGGGTGTGTATAATGTAACAAGAACAGTGATACCAGGAATGATCGAAAGAAAATCAGGAGATATCATCAATATCGCTTCATCTGCTGGCCAAAAAGGTGCTCCTGTTACAAGTGCTTACAGTGCTTCTAAATTCGCTGTTTTAGGGCTAACAGAATCACTTATGCTAGAAGTAAGAAAACATAATGTCCGTGTTACTGCTTTAACACCAAGTACGGTCGTTACTGATTTAGCCATTGATACAAATCTTGTTAAAGGCAATGAAGAAAACGTTATGCACCCAGAAGACCTTGCAGAATTAGTCGTGGCTAGTTTAAAATTTAATCCAAGAGTTTTCATTAAAACAGCTGGATTATGGTCAACAAATCCATCATAAAACGAAGCAGATCCATTGGGGTCTGCTTCTTTAGTTCGTACAAAATACTCTTATATGTATCAGTGATACAAGGACATTTCTTTATCTATATCAACAATTAACTGGTTAACTTCATTCTGTGCTAAGCGTACAAGCATTTGATCGTATAAAGTAATAATTTGCCCATCCTCTCCCTTTCCAATAATTTTGGAATGAGAATCGTCTATAGAAAGTTCGCAACTTAGTGACTAAGTGGAGCGTAACCCTGTATGTATTTAAATAAATTATTAACCCTATTTTAGTATTATAAATCCACATTAAAGCGCTACATAGACTCACAAAGATATTTGACCCTGTCAAGGTAGTGCTCTCCCAACTGAACTACGGAATCGTAGTTTAAACAACTGAGTAATTTGTTGTATTGCTATCAACAAGATTAATTAAAACAAAATCGATATAGAGTCACCACTTACCATTTGGTGAATGTTATCTGACAGGATTGTAAGAATCATATAAGACCCCATTTGTACTTTGTAATTAATGATATGCAAAAAAATAGCCGTTTCCTCTTGAGGAAACGACACTTAATCAACGATAGTGTACTTCTATTTTTATCATGTGGTGGCGCTAACTTACCCTCACTTACGAATTCTCTCATGATTTGAACTAATTCACCCATATCTCCGCCAACTTCTTTTATGATAATTCGTAACCTTGTATCTTTGGTACTTTCAATAAAATGCCATACTAATTCTTTCTTTGATGGCGGTAAATTTGTAATTGATAAAGAATAATCACATTTCTCATTTTGTTCATCTAAAATGACAAATTGCCCAATTATTGCATCTACTTCACCTTCCGTCGGGGCAACAATACAGCTTTGTAGACGCATAAGATTTTCTTTACCTCCTAATTGAGCAACTGAATCGCCTTTTCCCATTAAAGTGTATGGAGGCTTTCCATCAAGCACGGTTTTATAATCGTGCATACTAGTAAGCCTAAAAACTACTCGACTTGGGAGATTGACTTTGACTAAACCTGACACCACATCAACCGAAGGTCTTTAAGTACAAATGCACAAAAAGATACCTGCAGCTCGACTTTTTTGAGCGAGTAAACAGACATAATCTTCAACTGATTTATCGTAAAGAAAAAGGTCCGCATACTCATCTATAATAACGACGATGTTCTTTATAGTATGATTTTTCTTACGATAATGACTTATATTGCGAACTTTTTCTTTTTTAAATAATTCATATCGTTTTTCCATCTCTTGAACCAACGAACTTAATAAACTGATTGCTTCTTCAGATTTTGTAATGACTCGTTCAACTAATGGAGAATCTTCAAATGGAGAAAATTCAACTTGTTTCGGATCAATTAAAAAGAGTATCAGTTCTTCAGGTTTCATTGTTAAATGGAAAAAAGTAAGTAATGTTGTGAGAAAAACAGACTTACCACTACCAGTACTTCCAGCGACCAGTAAGTGAGATATCCTACCAAAATCATCAAAAACTGGGTTTCCTAACCTATCAACTCCTAAGAATATTGGAACTTGGTAAGTCTTTAAGTATTCTTTTGTTCTACTTAATGCGTCTCCTAATGTAACAATACTTCTATTTTTCCGCTGGATCGAAATACGAACTGTATTTGGTTTCGTTCCACCTTTCAATGCTTAAGTAAGGTAAGCCTAATGCAACCCGTAAGTCTTCTGTTAAATTACTCATCGTAGTAAATTTTACATTATTTAGTTGAAAGATATACTGATTCAAAGTAGGACCAGTTTGCATGGAAACGTAAGTTAATGATCCTTTGCTATTTAAAGATTCGAATGCTTGAATAATTTGTTGATGATAATCGTCTCTTTCTTGATTTGCAGTTGTTGGAGTTAATGGCAAGATTGAATATTGCTGTGGTAAAGTGGAATGTATTATTTCGTCAGTTGGTGTTTGGATTGGAGAATAAGGTAATTGTAATAGATTGATTGGTGCTTTAATTAGTGGAGCAATATGTCATTGACTTAATTCGTATTCTAACATGATATTGCTATGAATATAGGATAAACTTGAAGGTTCATTTACTTTCTTCACTTTCCAGTCTCCTAATAATTTCTCTAATCGGTGAAATAGACTTGGAGAACAAGAAAATGTAATACAGACTCGGTAAAGTGCACTAGTTGCTTTAAGTTCCATTCCATCTAATAGCGCTCTTTCACTACTGCTTATTACGTCGATTACTTTCCGTTGAACATACCGAATAGGCAGTAGTAATGATGGTGTGTCAACTCCTTTCTTAAACAATTCACATAGTTCTAATAGTTGTTGCTGCATCTTTGTATGGCAACGTTTAGCATGAATAAATACAGTTAACCCTTCTCCTTTCTTAATATTTGAAAGAACGTCTTGCCAAATTGGCAAAGAAAAAGGAAAACAAGCTGAAGAAGGATTAACAAAATAACCATTAATAGGATATTGTACTTCACTATCTTCTACTTGCTTTCCCCACTTACAATACGCTCTTGAAGTTAGACTATCACTCGTAAAAAAATGTCCAACTTTCCGCTCATCATTGGTTGCCATTTGAAACCAAGATTTTGAGTAAACTTCTTCATACGATACACATTTCATCGGATCACCTAGTTATTTAAGTCGTTTTGAAACTAAATGCAATAATTAAAGTGTGTTAAGAATGATAAAGCTAGTATTGATTAAAAGAACTACTTCAAACATAATCGAGTCCTATTTGTCTTAAAATAGCTGGCACATTTTCATCACTACCGATATTAACCGCGAACTTCTTTCTTTTTGATTCAACAACTAAAATCACATCATAATTTTGGATTTACCTAGCTTTAAATGATTTTACAACTCATTTATCCACTCGAAATTTAAAATAAAGGTAGCGAATACGAAATTTAATAAGAATCACCACTGAATCTAGACATATTATGAACATGCAAATGTGCAATCAGTATAAGGATTTAAAGAGTGAGTATATCCTGAGAGAAAACC
Source organism: Bacillus sp. AFS053548 (assembly GCF_002575105.1). NCBI lineage: Bacteria > Bacillati > Bacillota > Bacilli > Caryophanales > Bacillaceae > Bacillus > Bacillus sp. AFS053548. The sequence continues at coordinate 82,175 of NZ_NUHI01000042.1, forward strand.
CGTACCTTTATTTAGAATGGTTTTTGGATTTTTATAAAATAGTTCGCTTTTCATCCAAACACCTCCTAATTATTTTCTTCAAATTTAGTTTTTAGTTTCAATTTTTAAAAGGCTTTTCTTCATTTCTAAACCACCACGATAGCCTGTTAATGATCCATCCTTTCCAATTACGCGATGACAAGGAATGATGATCAATATTGGATTTGCACCAATTGCTCTCCCAACTGCTCTAACAGTTTTTGGTTTATTTAGATAACTTGCAATGTCTGAATAAGTTTTAGTTTCTCCATAATTGATCGAGCATAGTGCACTCCAAACTGAATTTTGAAATGCTGTACCACGAAAATCAAGTCTACTATTAAAATTAGTCCGCTCGCCATCCAAAAATTCAATAATCTCGTTCTTATAATCTTCTACTATTGTTTCATCTTCTTCCATCTCAATTCTAGGAAAATATTTATCCTTAAATAAAAGTAATTCTTGAATGGTTCCATTTTGCGAACCTACGAAACATAGTCCTTTTGTTGTTGCAGCAATATGAATCTTCCAGTCTTTATGTTCAATTAAAGTCCAATATAATTTTTCATTTGAATACAATTTAAATCACCCTTTGTTAGTAATTTCTGCATGATCTTAATTAAATCCTATTATAGACTTAATTAATAAAAATGGACTGTTATTAGAATGAAAAAGCAAGAATTTGAAATTATTTAAGTATGAACTGCAAATAAGTCCTGGAGAAATGCAAATAAGGAGTCAATCTGTGCAAATAAAAAGTAAACTGCAATTTATGTCCAAAGAATCGCAAATAAAACATAAAATTACCCATACCAGTTAGGGTATTCTGACTTAAAGATTGTACAATAGTAGGTACTTTCAATGGAAAAATAGCAAATATGCTCTAATTCTTTCTAGATTGATTAGAAAATAGTTAAAAATTTGCTATTGGTCTATAAAAAAGAGCGATAAATGAAATGCGCAGTTGAGATCCTTCCTCTACGTAAAATAGTTAGAACTTTATAAAGGAATGTCCTAGGCTCTCGTACATTCTAATAATGATCTGTTGGGGTGCCTCCGTATCAATTAACTAGACAATTGAGACAACCCCATTAGCACATAGACAAAGCTCAAAAAATGTATTTTATTTCTGCTTCTCAATCATATCCATTACTAATTTTTCAGCTGCATTTTTATATAAATTACTCATATTAACGAAAGAAGTAATTAAGAGCAATTGTTCAATATATTCTTTACTTTCATCAGCAATATCTTTAATTTCTTTGTTTACATTTTCACTAGATTTTTGAAGTTCAGCTTTAAACTTTTCGAGGTTTAGTTCATTTAAATGTAAAAAACTTGAATAAATTTCATCAATATTAATTTCATTGTTTTCAAGGATTCTTTGATTTAATCCATTTAAGGTTTCTTTTATATCATTAATCGAAAGTGCTCCTTTTAAATGATAAATTAAACTGATTAAAATGATATGATTCTTTGTGTATTTCTTATTTTTTATTGGGAAAAGCAATTTAGCTTTAGCGTAATTATTAATCATTGTTTTTGTCATTACTTTTTCATTAGAATTTGGTTTCGCAAATTTATTATCAAATAGTTGGATTACTTGATCCATATAAAGATCAAGATTAGGAATATCATCTAATAAGATTTTTTTATCTAAATCTATTTGTTCAATTAATTCATTAATCTTTTTCATTTTTCGTCCGTTGCCAAAAACTTATAAAAATCAATAAAAATCTATTATTTTATAGATTTCGTTTATTTCCCTTTTCTACGTGTCCGATTTTGCCTAGTTGGCTACTTTCGTTTGGTATAACACTCCAAGGGCGTAAATTCGGATACAACGAATCCTACATATGATTAATGACGTCTAGGTATCAGTTTTCTAATTTATATCGTGACAAGTTGATTGCTGTGTTTAAATCTCGATCGATTTCAAGACCGCATTCACATTTGTATAGTCGGTCTGATAGTTTTAAATCATTTTTCTTATTTCCACAACTTGAACACGTTTTAGAAGATGGGTACCATTGATCAGCTTCAACAAATTCAATCCCATATTTTTCACATTTATAATGAATTTGGCGTTTGAATTTAAATAAACACTGCTTCGCGATTGCTTTTGACAGGTGCTTATTCTTCATCATTCCCTTGATATTTATAGCTTCCATTACGATGCGATAAGGTTTGGTTTTCACGATTTCGCTCGTGGATTGATGAAGATGATTTAGTCTAATATTCGTCAACCTTCTATAGAGGTGTTGTATCTTCTTTTCGATTTTTAGTATG
>NZ_NUHI01000042.1:84486-84751 GCF_002575105.1 Bacillus sp. AFS053548
TCCATCTGAACATACGGCTAACTCTTTAATTCCAACATCAATTCCAAGTGAGACATTTGTCAGTTCAACAATTGGTTTAGATTCTTCAATCCCTACAGAAATATACCAGTATTTTCCATCATTACTAATTCTAGGATTATAGTATTTTTTATCTGGTATACATTCAGAAACTACAACCCAACCGACCTTTTCAATTAACACTTTCTTTCCTTTTACTTTCAACTTCACATTATCGTTATAAAAAGATGGTTTTGATTTTCTTTTA
>NZ_NUHI01000043.1:0-4890 GCF_002575105.1 Bacillus sp. AFS053548
AAGGTAGTTTTTGGATGCACCTACTGAATGTGCGGCTTCAGTTAAGGCTGATTTTAAATACTTGTTACCTTTTTTTGATTTAGTTGATTTCCTTTTACCAGCACTTTCATTATGTCCTGGAACTAATGCTGCCCAGGAACATAATCGGGGAGCACTTCCAAACTGGTTCTCTAGATCTGTTCCAATTTCGGCAAGTATCTGTTCAGCCATACGTGTAGCGATACCAGGGATTGAGTCCAGGCGCTCTATGTCTTCTTGATAAGTACTCACTCTCTGTGTTACTTCAGAATCAAGTTTTTCAATTTGTTCAGTTAGAAAATCTATGTGAGTTAGTATTGTTTTCAGCATCATACGTTGATGAGGATTAACATACCCTCGTAGAGCGAGCTCAAGTTCATCTTTTTTGCGTTTCAATGAGCGACGAGCCATACCTGCTAGTTTCGTAGGATCTTCTTCGCCATCTGCAATGGCGTTAAGCATTTCTTTAGACGAAACACCCATAATATCTGAAACAACAGAGCCTAGTTTTATATTTGCACCTTCCAGTACTTTTTGTATTCTATTAAGTTGTCGAGAGCGTTCTTCAATAATACTTCGACGATATCGAACCAGTTCTCTTAACTCTCGTTGATTTCGATCTGGAACGTAGCTAGCTGTCAATAAGCCATGGCGAAGAAGTTGAGCGATCCATTCAGCATCTTTTACGTCCGTTTTTCGTCCAGGAACAGCTTTCATATGTTGCGCATTGACGACAAAAAACTCTAATTCTTCGGCTTCAATCAGATTAACAATGGGTTTCCAATACACCCCTGTACTTTCCATAGCGACATGAGTACATGCATGTGACCTTATCCAATCCATCAGTTTAATTAAAAAAATCGTCTTCGTAGAAAACGTTTGAATCTCCTTTCCTTCAGGTGTCATAATACATGCGGTAATGTTGTCCTTATGAACATCCATTCCGCAAACTCGTTCAATGATAACTTCCATTGAATTCATCCTTCCTATGGCTTTAAAAATAGAGGCTGGTGCAAAAATCAGAATAGGATTAATCTACCATGAGTGCTTCCCGTAAGGGAGCGACAGTCTGTGATGCACCGTGATCGTTGGGGTCAGACTAAATGATGGGCTCTAATGGCACCATAGTGCGGCGACCTTCCTCACCCAGCCATAGAAGCAGTATTGACGGTTTTAAATCTTTTTCATTCGCTGTGGTGCAGCGCGAGCGCTGCATGGGTGGCTAAATGGCAGTTTAGTTGCATAAGGAAAGGGATACTTGAACAGTAAATAGAATAAATAAATAGGAGAAAATATTAGGAATAAAAGGAGCAGTTTTAATGGAAGTTATTGTTCAAAAGTATAGAACTATATTCTTTTTATTGATAATAATAGTAAATGTAATTTATATAACTTTAGACAATAAGAAAATAGAAACAATTACATCAATAGTAACTTTAGCGATTGCCACAATACTTTATATTATTAAAATGAAATATGATAGTAAGGTCGGTAAAACCAAATAGAAGTATGTTTCTTATAGAACTAACGCATGCTTTAGTTGAACAAGATTTCCCTTATTTAATGTAAGAAAATATTATAAAATCGAATGAAGGAAGCAGGGTTTTTAGGGGGATTTAAAAAGTGGGGATAATGATTTTAAAATCTGTTAGTTTAATATTACTTATTATTTTTGGTGTTTTGTCTATTTATGAAGGCATAAAAACTTATAAAAACTTTAATCAAGTTTTTAAAGAGTCAAAGGTTAATAAAGTACTAAAAGCGGAGTATTATTTGAAAGCTAAAAAAATGAATTTGTATTATGCCATTACTATATTAACTGGATTTATATATGGAATCTTAAAAAAATATTAGAACACTATTCAACTAAAGCAGTGCGTTAGTTGGTTAAGATTAAGATCCAAGGGAAATTATAGGTTATAAATCATTTGAAAGGATATTAATTTATAATGAAAGGAAATGCACCTTTTTTTATTCTAATGTTCCTAATTGCGATTTGGTTTATATTCGTGAGGATTACATATTTTCCAAAAGCAAAAAATAGTCAATTAACAGGAGTAACTAGATCAAAATATGACATAAATAAATTAAAGACTTTAATACCTAAGAAAATGATGATCGGTGTATTTTTCTGTACCTTAACCTTACCTCTTTACTCAGATATGCCACTAATAATGGCATTAATCTTAGCAATTCTAGGTGGATTATTCACTTACACTCAGTTTAAAGCTATGTATGGTATGGGTGCTAGATTTCAAGAAAACAAAGTGAAAAAGAAAAAGTAATTATTGAACTAACTGATGCTTTAGTTCAACAAGAAAAAATTCATTCGAAGTGTTTAAATAGTTAATGTTTATTTGAATATATAATAAGATAAATATTCAATGCATAAGGAGGAAAAGACTTGTATAATCCCAAAGTGTTCTTCTATTAGTTGCGGTTGACACCAATGGCAATTGCCATAATCTAAATCCCCGCAGCAGGGAAGGAAATGTTAGATTTAAAAACAGTTTCAAATTGGAAAAATGAACAGAATAAAAACCGCAAGAAAATTTATAAAAATCCTCGAAGAGAAAAACTTCTTGAATATCGCAAGGGCTTTAAATCTGTTCATTATGATAAAGAAGTAAAGGAAGTTCGAAAAGACGATTATCGAAAATATCGAAATCGAATGAACCATTTAATTAGAATTGAAAAATACGAACTAATTCACAAATATAAAAAAACTAGTGGTTGGTTGACATGGTAGTAATTAAAGCGCAGATTAACTTCTGTGCTTTTTAACTTGTTCATTAAGTATAAACCCAAATGAAAGATTTAAGGTGCTTTTTATTCTAATGATAAAACCATATGAAAAATCGTCAACCAGTAAAAACTGGATGACCTTATAATACGAACGTATGCGATATTTCAATAAAGAAGGGGCGTTTTTTTATGCAGCTAAATGGCAGATTAGTTCAATAAGATACTGTATTATTAAATGCATAAGAGGTGGTGGGAATTTTGGATATTAAAGAAAAATTAATGTTATTACTTAAAGAAACTGTTTGTGATTTAGTAAAAAACGATACTATTAAAATTAAATCAAAACTATCAGTTGAAATTACAATTGAGGACATTAAAAGAGAACTAAATCACTGGGGCTCACTAACAATTCCACCTAATGTAGCGTATGAGAATATTAGTTATTATAAATATAATGATGGGTCAGGATATGCGTTGGAATTTGAACTTTGGATAAATAATCAAGAAAGTGATTTAACATTGTCTTGTGAAGCAATAATCGACCAATCAGATAATATCTTATCGTTTTCAATTGAAGATTTACATGCATTATAGTTTATCGTTGTTCAACTAACGCATGCATTAGTTGAACAACAAGATTGGCTAGATAAATTCAAATAAATGCAAATTTCTAAGGAGCTACCTCATGCGTTCTTTCTTTAATAAAATAAGGAAACAGTTATTAAAAAACGGATTAAAACCTTTGGTCATTATAGGGATTTTATTTGTTATTTTACTATTAATTGGGAAAGACATTAATTTAAGTGACATGCTTTTTTATATAATTTTCTATCCAATTGGGAAAAACGTTATTTATTACTTCGAATCAAAAAAAATAAATTGGAAGCAAATTATTAAGGATATTATAATATTTATTTCTTTATCATATTTGTATCACTTTATTTATATAACATTAAAGTCAGTTGGTTTAAAGCCTATAAAATTTTTATCAGAAGGTATTGGATATACGGTGACCATATTAGTAGTTATATCATTTATTTACGTTTCTTTTTTTGTTCCAGTGGAAATTCTTAAGCAAAAGAAAAGTACCAATAAAAATTAATTGGTACATAATTATTTAAGTCACCTTATTCAACTAACGCATGCATTAGTTGAAAAACGTGATCGACTGTTTAGTCGATTTTTTTATCGCACAAAATGGCAGTTTAGTTGCATAAGGAATGATATAATAAAAGTAGTTATTTAAATGAATTGAGGTATATGTTTATTGAAAAAGACATCACATTTCAAGAAGATTATCATATTAATTACTTTATTACTTTCAACCTGTTTATTACTGGTTAAGTGCAATATACCAGATAACGAGAGGGATCAAATTTCTATTAAAAAGCTAAACCTAAAGTATGTTAAAGAAAATGATCCTGATTTTTTTATTGAATCTATACGAGTGATCAGTAATGACAAACGTTTAGGTAATCAAGTTGTACTAAAAAGTGCAGATTACGGATGGATGCTAGATTTATTGTTAGAAAATAAGAAAGAAATTTACAATGAAAGAAAACCGAATACATTCAAAGTAAAGCTAACTTTTATGGAGTATGGTTGGACATTTGAACACGATACGAGCCCATATGACGGTAAACAATCTACATTTTATATAAGTCAAAAATTGCAAAACCAGTTTATCCAGCAGTACTTAGCTTCGTATCCTAGAAATATTATTTTAACTAAAAAGAAATACAACTGGGATGAAAAAATCGAAGGAAAAATAACCATTGCAAAATACACTTCGCTTGATCAGGGCTTAATTCTTGCATTAAGTGGTAATGACGATGGTGATGATTCAGAATTTCCTATTAAAATAGCTGATTTATTTTCTGAAAACACAAATTCAAATAATGAGGTAATAACGATTCCATTTAATTTTAAGTTATCTGATTATCGAAAGAAATTGAGAGATAGTAATCAAGTTTATATTGAATTAATAAGTACTGACGGTACGCTTGTCTATGTTGATGACAAAGTACCTTTAAGAACAAAATAATGTATTCTTGTTCAACTAACGCATGCATTAGTTGTATTAGGTTGGGCTGCTTCGGCAGTTCATTTTTTATGTGTGCCCAGCAT
>NZ_NUHI01000044.1:0-267 GCF_002575105.1 Bacillus sp. AFS053548
ATCTAGTTTTCAAGGTACAAAATAAAAATGGTGGAGCCTAGCGGGATCGAACCGCTGACCTCCTGCGTGCAAGGCAGGCGCTCTCCCAGCTGAGCTAAGGCCCCAAACATAAAAAAAAGAAAGATATGGTGGGCCTAAATGGACTCGAACCATCGACCTCACGCTTATCAGGCGTGCGCTCTAACCAGCTGAGCTATAGGCCCATATCTAAATATGAAGGATAATCCTTCAAAACTAAACAAAACGATGAAGAAACATTTCATACAT
>NZ_NUHI01000045.1:0-1283 GCF_002575105.1 Bacillus sp. AFS053548
TGGACACTAATAAAAAAGGTATTTTAAGCAGCCTTAGCCCTGTATTCAATAGGGCTAAGGTTATTTAATTTCTTTTGAAATCTCTTATTGTTGTAGTACCAAATATATCGCTTTACCGCATGCTCAACCTGTTTCTGTTCATTAAACTGATAGCGATAAAAGCACTCGGTTTTAAAATGACTAAAGAAACTTTCAATACATGCATTATCCAGGCAATTTGCTTTTCTAGACATACTTGGCTTTATATTGTATCTTTTAAGTGTTAGGTTATATCTTTTTGAGGTGTACTGGTATCCTTGATCGCTATGTAATAGGAGCCCATGAACATCTCTTTTTTTTCTTGCTTTTTTTACTGTATCTAAAACTAGCTTTAAATCGTTCCTTTCGCTGATTTGGTAAGAAACTATTTCGTTATTATAGAGATCTTGAATAACGGAAAGATATAATCGTTTCCCATTAAATATAAGGTAAGTTATATCAGTTACCCACTTTTTATTCGGATCTTTTGTGCTGAACTCTCGATTTAGGTGATTATTGGAGATAACGTACTTTTCCTTTCGTCCAAAATGCCTCCACTTTTTTACACGAATTTTAGCTCGAATTCCATTTTCTTTCATTAGTCTATATACACGCTTATGGTTTACAATAAGACCATATACTTTCTTCAACCACGTTTTAACTCGTACATATCCAAAACTCTCATTTATATCTGGATCTTGATGACATTCTATGATTTTGGAAACAATGAGTTGATCTTCAATTTGTTTAGTGGACGGACACTCTTTATTCCTAGCCCATTTATAAAACCCACTTTTAGAAACCCCTGCAATCTTACAAAGTAAGACAACAGGATAATTTGTTTTTAGCTCATAAATAACACTATATTCTAACGTTTTCTTTTTAATATCATCTCCTTTTTCAAGGCTAAGAGCTTTTTTAAATATGCGTTCTCAGCTTCTAATCTTTGAATCTTTCCTGCGTCACTTAATGGTTCGATTTTAGGTCTGCCTTTATTATATCCTTTCGCTTTTCCACGTTTTTCTTCAAGCCCTTGGATACCTTCTCTTTTATAATGGTTAATCCATCTTTCAACAATTGCATAAGCAATCCCCAATTCCTTACCAATACTTTTTGCGCCCATACCTTCTTCCAAATAAAGGTTAATCGCCTGAAGCTTATATTCTATATCGTATGTCTTTCTAATTTTCCCCATAATAAATTCCCCCTATAGTAGACAGTACAGCACCTTTCTTTTAACTGTCTACTATAAGGGGATTATTACA
>NZ_NUHI01000046.1:0-1904 GCF_002575105.1 Bacillus sp. AFS053548
AATCGAGTAGGAGGGGGCGGCTAGCCCCCGACCTCTCACACCACCGTACGTACGGTTCCGTATACGGCGGTTCAAATTATGTCTGACGTAAAAATTCATATCTTAGATATAGACTTTTGAGACCTTGGTTTTGCCAAAATTTATTCCCTAGGCTTTTGTTTAGAATATGACTTTGCGAAATTCTCCAATAGCCTTTTCTTGTATTTCCCCATTCATAAGCTGTTTGTTTATTAATGCCGAGACTGATTAATTTCCTTATCCTAGTACGTGGGAATTTCCATTGTTTCCATAAGCACATTCTAAGTCTTCTTCGAATCCACTTATCTAAACTTTTAAATTGACTTGGTGTATCTGCCAACGCATAGTATCCACACCAGCCAATCAGGTAAGTATTTAATTTTTCTATACGTCTTACCATTTGAATAGAATTCTTTCTCGAAGTTAATTCTTTAATTTTCTGTCTTACTCTCTTTAAGCTCTGATTAGAGATTTTTATTTTAGTTTCATTGATACATATAAAACTAAAACCTAAGAATTTTCTGTTCCACGGTCGGTCCACTGAAGACTTTTCCATATTTACCTTAAGCTTTAAGTTCTTTTCAATAAAGGAAACAATAGATGACATTGTTCGTAATCCTGCCTTCTTTGATTTAACATAGATATTACAATCATCGGCGTATCTTACAAACTTGCATTCTCTTCTTTCCAACTCTTTATCTAAATCGTCTAAAATAATATTTGAGAGTAATGGACTTAATGGTCCTCCTTGTGGAGTACCTTCGGTACTTTCAGAAAATATTCCTCCAATCATGACTCCTGCACTCAGATAACTCCGTATTAGTCTTAAGAGTATCTTGTCTGGAATTCGCTTCGCTAGGATGCCCATCAACTTATCGTGGTTAACTTTGTCAAAGAATTTCTCTAAGTCAATATCAATTACCCATTCGCATCCTTCCTTTATATAACCTTTTGCTTTTCTTACTGCGTCATGTCCTCTTTTCTTTGGACGAAAACCGTAGCTATTTTCCGAGAAGTTTGGGTCGAATATTGGTGTTAATACTTGGGTAATTGCTTGTTGGATGAATCGGTCTAACACGGTCGGTATACCTAATAACCTCATGCCACCGTTCGGTTTCGGGATTTCGACTCGACGGACTGGATGAGGTTGATAGGTTCCATTTTCAAGGGATTGTTTTAGTTCATCCCAGTGTTTGACGATGTACGACCGCAGGTCTTTGGTCGACATATTGTCTACACCGTGGCTCCCCTTATTTCGTTCGACTCTTTTCAGAGCACTTAAAAGATTTTCCCGTGTTAGGATCATTTCCATCAACATCTGATATTTCCTTTCTACGTGAACAAAATTGTCTGTTTGTGCCTAATTCTACTCCACCCTCTTGAAGTCCCCCACGTATTCACCGTTTCTTCATTCAAGTAAGTCTCTTTATAGAGATTGTCTGCTTCTATATAGAATTCGAACGCCTAGTATCTGTTCTCCTTAATTTGTTCAGTCCTTCCCTTTTCGTTCTCGAGTTCAGAAAAGGTACTATGACGTCTGCTGACTTCTGGCAATTCAGTTATCTATCACTAGATAAGTTACTACAAGTGTGTAGCTTATTTGCCAGACCTCCCCAGGTAAGTACATCATCTTTCATTCCATCTACCTACTTCATTTACTCTGTAACACCTTTGGCAGTAAGGACTTCGTTTTGTTATGCAAACTCATCCAACGTTACCTAGCCTTATATGAAGTTCGTGTTCCTTAGGTCGGAAATTTGCCGCCGACTTCCTTCAGATTCCGCGTCACCACGGACACCCTTGTCTTAGGCTAACCACTACTACTGCCTTCATGGTTCAGGACTTGCACCTTATAGGTGATGTACATGCTGGGCACACATAAAAAA
>NZ_NUHI01000047.1:0-10029 GCF_002575105.1 Bacillus sp. AFS053548
TCCAGCTTTTTGCTTTTTTACAAACTCATATCCCTATAGTTCGTATTACTCTAATCTCAGAAATTCACCGGCACAAAAAAAGTCTCATAAGCACTTTGACTTACGAGACCACATAATTAACTATTAATATACTTCTCAAATACCGATCCGAAATCTTTAACTTTGTATTGCTCTCTAGACTTCATGAACCATTCAAAAGCAGCCTCATTAATTTCTTTAAAACTGTTCACTAGATTGTTTTCATTTGAAGTTACGCGGCCTAATGTTGTAGAAGCAATTTCGATGCTTTCTTTCGCATATCCAAGTACTTTTTCGTTTTCATGACTAATTTCAGCAATCATTAGTAACGCTTTATATAGATCCTTAACTTGTTCAATATGTTTTTTATGAACATCAATCGAAAACTCTCTACCACCAATGTTGAACTTAATTTCAACATCTAAATCAATTGTACCTGCTGTTTCAAGTAAAACATGTGTGATTTTATGAGTGTGATAATTATAACGATGAAGTGTACGCTTCTTACTTATTGCACTTGTACCGTCTAAATGAATTAAAGCCTTATTCGTAAAGCAATACTCATCTGATTTTGATTTAATTAAGAAATAAATTTTTTCATTATCTTCATGCATTACATAATCGTCAGAATCAACTTTGTCATAATTTTTCGGTTCAATAACACTACCTACATCACTTAAACCAAGCATATCTGCAGCAACTTTACCAAACATTAAACTTCCTCCTCCGAATAGTAGGTATGGCTAATTCTATATTTATACGCCTTCAAAACCCACTTTTTGACTATTACACTTCTGAATTATACATTAAATACAAAAATATGGGGATAGGAATAGTAGGGGTATATGGATTTTTTTTCCTTTTTTTAAAAGTCCCCTCGGTTCTAACCCGCCCCCCTTAAGTTATAACTTAATTTACTGTTGAACACATACCCAGTTGCAGACTATAATTAGATGGTGACTGTTTAAATTACGTTCTTTCATAAAGAACATTATTATATGAAAAATAAAGAAAAGGTGTCGATCTATGAGTATTTTAACTGTAAAAAACTTAAGCCATGGATTCGGTGATCGTGCAATTTTTAATGATGTATCATTCCGTCTATTAAAAGGTGAACATATCGGTCTTATTGGTGCAAATGGTGAAGGTAAATCAACTTTCATGAATATCGTTACTGGAAAATTACAGCCTGATGAAGGTAAGGTTGAATGGTCTAAAAAAGTACGTGTAGGTTATTTAGATCAGCATGCTGTATTACAGCCAGGTATGTCAATTCGTGACGTATTAAAAAGTGCTTTCCAATATATGTTTGATATGGAAAATGAAATTAATGATTTATATGTAAAAATGGCTGAAGCAACTCCTGAAGAAATGGAGAAAATGCTTGAAGATGTAGGTGTTCTTCAAGATACTTTAACAAATAATGATTTCTATATTATTGATGCTAAAGTTGAAGAAATTGGTCGTGGTTTAGGTTTAGAAGATATCGGACTTGATCGCGATGTAACTGAACTTTCTGGTGGTCAACGTTCAAAGGTTCTTCTATCAAAACTTCTTTTAGAAAAACCAGATATCTTATTACTCGATGAGCCTACTAACTATTTAGATGAGCAACATATTGAATGGTTAAAGCGCTATTTACAAGAGTATGAAAATGCATTTATTTTAATTTCACATGATATTCCGTTTTTAAACAGTGTTATTAACTTGATTTATCATATGGAAAACCAAGAATTAAATCGTTATGTTGGTGATTATGATAATTTCAAAGGAATTCATGAAATGAAAAAATCACAATTAGAATCAGCATATAAACGTCAACAACAAGAAATCTCTGAACTAAAAGATTTCGTTGCTCGTAATAAAGCTCGTGTTTCTACTCGTAATATGGCTATGTCTCGCCAAAAGAAACTTGATAAAATGGATGTAATTGAGCTTGCACGTGAAAAGCCAAAACCAGAATTCAACTTCAAACCAGCTCGTACTTCAGGTAAATTAATATTTGAAGCAAAAGATTTAGTCATTGGTTACGATGAGCCTCTATCAAAACCTTTAAATCTACGTATGGAACGTGGACAGAAAATTGCTTTAGTTGGTGCGAACGGTATCGGTAAAACGACGTTAATGCGTAGTTTACTTGGTGATATTAAACCAATTTCTGGTGAAGTTGAGCGCGGTGAATTTCTTAACATTGGATACTTCGAACAAGAAGTAAAAAGTGATAATAATAAAACATGTATCGATGAGGTTTGGGATGAATTCCCATCATTTACACAATATGAAGTTCGTTCTGCACTTGCAAAATGTGGTTTAACGACAAAGCATATTGAGAGTAAAGTTGCAGTTTTAAGTGGTGGAGAAAAGGCGAAAGTTCGTTTATGTAAGCTAATTAATCAAGAAACAAACTTACTTGTACTCGATGAGCCTACTAACCATTTAGATGTAGATGCTAAAGAAGAACTAAAACGCGCACTAAAAGAGTACAAAGGAAGTCTTTTAATTATCTGTCACGAACCTGAATTTTACCAAGGATTAGTTACAGATGTATGGAATGGCGAAAACTGGACTACTAAGGTGTTTTAATTAATACAAAAAAGAGAGACGAAAAAATTGTTTTCGATCTCTCTTTTTTTGTTTTTTAAACGACATATTAAAGTGAAATATTTTGACTTAGCTTTGTAGTCCATTCACTTGGATGTTTTCTTTTCTTTGTTCCTTTTGGCATTGAATTAATATAACCGATATGAAGAGCTCCTAAAATTTTTCGAGTTTCAGGAATACCCATCTCTTTGTAAAATTGCTTATCAAAAATATAAGGATTTGTTCGCCATACCATTCCAATATTTTTTTCCCAAGCTGCTAATTGTAAATTTTGAACAAATGCACAGGTTGCTCCAATCGCTTCTAAATTTTTCTTTTCATTTTCTGAGTGGTCTGTCGTAATAATTAAATGCATAGGTGTGTCGATGATATATGTTTTAAAGAATTCCGTTGATTTTTTAATTTTCTCAACTGTATATGTTTCATTTAATTCCATTCTTTCGTAGCTATCTACAATTTTTGATGCATAATATTCTTTTTCTTTTTCCTCTGAAACCATAATGAATTGCCAAGGCTCTTCTTTGCTGTGGAAAGGAGCATAGGATGCTGCTTCAAGTAGCTCCATTAAATCTTCCATATTAATTGGATCCTTTTTTGTATCTCTAATCGTTCTTCTATTTTTAATAAAATTTAATATCGACATTGAACGTTTCCCCTTATTCTCTAAATATCTTAAATTCATTATAAATGTAAATGATAATCATTTTCAATAAAACTTTTAAATTTTAATCATTTTCTTAGAATCGTTAAATTTAGATACACTTTTTACACCAATCGAAATCATTACATAACTATTTATATGCAATAAAACTTAGAAAGACTTTGTTCCTGCGTTCTACGATCAAATCAAAAAGAAAACAGGTATTGAAGATAAAAATCCCTTCAATACCTGTTACTTTACATTTCTTTTGGTGCACGAATTCCTAATAATCTTAGTCCTTCTTCTAAAACAATGGAAACAACTTTAATTAATGCTAATCTACTCTCTAATTGGTCATCATTTGTTAGAATATGAGTATTTCCATAATATTTATTGAAACTTTGTGCCAAATCTATTGTATATTTCGCAATAACAGATGGTTCAAATTGTTCAAAACTACGTGTAACTTTGTTAGGGAACTCAAGTATATGTTTTATGATGTCCCAACTATATGAATCATCCAGTCCATCTTGTTTATTTAAATCGTGTGATGAAGCTTTATCTAAAATTGAATTTGTTCTTGCAATTGAGTATTGTACATATGGCCCTGTTTCACCTTCAAATTTTAGCATCTGATCAAGTGAAAATTCGATGTTATTCATACGATCATTTTTTAAATCTTGGAAAATGATTGCACCGACTCCAACCATTTTTGCAACTTCTTCTTTATTTTTTAATGTAGGATTTTTTTCTGCAATATTTTGACTAGCTAAACTAATCGCTTCCTCAATTACCTCTTCTAAAAGAACAATTTTCCCTTTTCGAGTTGACATTTTTTTACCGTTTTGTAGGATTAAACCGAATGGAACATGTACCATTTCATTTGCCCATTCATAACCCATTTTCTTCAAAACTGTAAATACTTGATCAAAATGCAATGCTTGTTCTCCACCTACAACATACACTGCTTTATCAAAATCGTATGTTTCTTTACGATAAAGTGCAGCTGCTAAATCTCTTGTTGCATACAGCGTAGCTCCATCAGATTTTCTAATTAAGCATGGTGGTAATTCCTTTTCAGTTAATTCAACAACATCAGCACCCTCAGATTCCACTAAAAGGTTTTTTTGCTCCAGAAGTTCAATAACTCGCTCCATTTTATTATTGTAAAATGCTTCTCCGTTAAAGCTATCAAAGCTAACACCTAATAAATCATAAACTAACATGAATTCTTTAAGAGACTCATCACGGAACCACTTCCATAAGTGTAAAGCTTCTTCATTTTTTTCCTCTAATTGCTTAAACCAACTTCTAGCTTCTTCCTCAAGTTGAGGCTCTTTTTCAACTTCTTCATGAAATTTAACATATAATTTTAGAAGTTCTTTGATTGGATTTTCTTTTACTGCGTCTTGATTACCCCAAAGTTTATACGCAACAATTAACTTCCCAAACTGTGTTCCCCAGTCTCCAAGGTGATTAATTTTTATTGATTTATACCCATTTTTTTCAGCTATTTTAGCAATTGAATTTCCAATCATTGTTGAACGCAAATGCCCCATCGAAAATGGCTTAGCAATATTTGGTGAGGAACAATCAATCGCAACCGTTTTGTCTTCACCCATTACTTGGTTTCCATATTCCTTCCCTTGGCCAAGAACTAATTCAATTACTTGCTTACTTACTAGCTTTTTATTCAAAAAGCAGTTTACGTACGGGCCGTTCGCTTCTACTTTTTCAATTAAATCATGATTAATCAGTGGTGCAATTTCCTTTGCAATTATAACTGGAGATTTTTTTAATGCTTTAGCTAATTGGAAACAAGGAAATGCTAAATCACCTTGGTCTGCATAATTCGGTTTTTCGATAAGTGAGTTAATCTCAGTTAAAGTTAGTGATCCATTTAAAGCTTTTTCAATTTGTTCACTATACATATTTACATAATTCATTCTGATCAATCCTCTCCAAAATATAAAAAAACCGTCTCTATCATAAGAGACGGGTTTAACTAATCCGCGGTACCACTCTAATTGTTCAAATATATTGAACCAGCTTTAAAATTTGTTAACGAGGTCTTCCCCGGCAAAGTCCTACTATTAATTCAGACTGCTTCTCCGAAGTGCGCTTCATCTTATTCGTTCTGTTAGGCTTCCACCATCCCCAACTCTCTACAAGAATCAAAATAAGATTACTCTCTTCATCTAAAAATTTTCAATATTCATTTTTTCCATTTAATCATATCTAATATAGAAATTCAAGATTATCTTTTTTTTGAACTTTATGAATGACACCATTTGTTGACAACCTTAATAACATAGAAATTGAGGTGGAATTCATGAAAAAAAAACCAATAACTTTTAGCCTTTGTATGATTGTTAAAAACGAAGAAGCCGTACTTTCCAGATGTTTATCATCTGTATCTAATATAGTAGACGAAATTGTCATTATTGATACTGGTTCAACAGACAAAACAAAGGAAATAGCTAAAAAGTTTACAAATTCAATATATGATTTTACTTGGATCAATGATTTCTCAGCAGCAAGAAACTTTGCGTTTTCTAAAGCAACGAAGGATTATATTATGTGGCTAGATGCTGATGATATTATCACTGATGAAAATGCAAAAAAATTACTTAAATTAAAAAAGTCATTAACTAAAAATGTCGACGCTGTCGGAATGAAATATCATCTTGCTTTCGATGAAAATGGGAACCCGAGTTTCAGTTCTGTACGCAATCGAATCGTTAAGCGAGAAAGAAATTTTAAATGGATTGGTTTCGTACATGAATATTTAGAAGTTTTCGGCGAAATTATTCAATCAGATGCCGCAATTATTCATCAAAAAGATAAAGAGTTTTCTGATCGTAATTTAAAGATTTATGAAAATGCGATTTCTTCAGGCAATGAATTAAGTCCTCGTGACAAATACTATTATGCTAATGAATGCGTAGATCATCAGCTATACGAAAAGGCAATTGAATGGTATGAATTGTTTCTTGATGAAGGAAAAGGCTGGTACGAAGATAATATTCAAGCCTGTGGAAAAATGGCAGACTGCTATTTAAATCTGAACGAATTGGAAGAAGCAATTAGCAGTTGTCTAAGATCATTTTCTTATGATGGACCACGTGGAGAAAACTGCTGTCGATTAGGATTTGTGTATCTTCATAAAGGTGATTTTACACGTGCTATTTCATGGTATAAACTTGCTACACTTGTTGATGTCCCTACGAGTAGTCCTTTTATTAATCAAGCGTGTTACACCTGGTTACCTAATTTACAGTTATGCCTTTGCTATAGTCGATTAGGCGATCAACTTACTGCTAGAAAATATAATGAGATAGCAGCAAGTTATGTTCCGAATAACCCTTCCGTTCTACACAACCAAGAGTATTTCCGCTCATATTTTAAAGATCAATAACTTACCCTTACTATCTACTAACTTTATATTTCCTGGAACCTATCTGTTTAATAAGCATAATAGATGATTTGGAAACTACTAATTAAGTAAATAACATTAATATATCATCAATCATTTAATACAAAATCAAAATTATAGAAAAGGGTGATAGCTTGATCACAGTCAGTTTATGCATGGTTGTACAAAATAATGAAGCAACAATTGAAAGATGTCTAAGTTCAGTTAGTAGCTTAGTTGATGAACTTATCATCGTTGATATGAATTCCCACGATCGAACGATTGAGCTAGCAAGACAGTTTACAGACCAAATACATGTCTTTGATGGTGTGGATGAAATAGATGCATTAAATTTTTCAAAATCATTGGCAACAAAAGACTTTATACTTTTACTAAACCATAGTGAAGTTTTACTAGAAAATGATCGTTTAACATTTTCTAAGCTAAAACAGTCAATAAACAATGAAGTTTATAATGTAGCTGTCGATTATCAAATCGGTTGGAATGTAAAAAGTAAACAAAAAATTAATAGATTATTTAAAAGATTAAGTCCAAAAAGTCATTCCCCGAATATGAAAAATGAACAAACCTCTGAATCATTTTCTACTAATCTCGTTTTTACAGATCTTCCTTTTACACAAAATACAAAAGAAAATATTCAAATATATGAACAAATGTTAAGTAATAACCTCAATCTTTCAAAAATGGATTTGTTTTATTATGCAAAAGAATTAAGTTCAGATCATCAACATGATCAATCAATAAAGTATTTTTTAAGATTTTTAAGATTAAATCAGCCTTTTGAAGAACTTAATATCCTTGCTTGTCATTATATTGCTAATTGTTATCACGAGTTTAATCTAAGAGACTTAGAAACTACTTGGTTATTAAAAGCACTTAAATATGGCAATACTCATCCAGAAACATGTTGTAGATTAGCTTATACTTTTTTTGAGAAAAATAATTTTGATTCGGCTATTTATTGGTATAAAGAAGCAACATTAAACAAGGTTAACAGTCGTTTGATTCTTCACAACCCATCATGTACTACTTGGCTACCACATTTACAGCTAGCTGTATGCTATGACAGAATAGGTGAATTGCGCCTTGCAAATGAGCACAATGAATTTGCCTATCATTTTTATCCAACACACCCAAGCATACTTTCAAATAGAGAGTACTTTGCAAATAGATTAAATAACGAAGGCAGCTGAGGACCCCTCAACTGCCTTTTAATTATTTTTTCCTTATTAACAAGAGCATATTATATATTTCAAGATTTGAAGTTAGTTGTTCAAGATTTATTCCAAAACTATGAGCTAAATGAACTACTTCTTCAAAAAACAACTTAATATTTAAATCTACATTAATATTTTCATTCTTTTTCGTCGTCACTTCAAATTGGTCGGATGGAAATAGCGTATTAATTGTTTGAGGTGTGAAAAATCTAATATTTTCTTTTTTCAATATCCCAGCGTGTATATAATTCCATTGGCCTTGTAATAGTTGAAAGAGAACTTCACCATGGGAAACATTTGGAACTCTACAAATAATTAAGCCAGATGGTTTTAAAAGATTGGTGATTTCTTTTACAAAACTCCAAGGATCTACAAGATGGTTTACAATATTATCAATTATGATTAAATCAAAAAACTCCTTAGGGTAACTTTGGAAAACTTCTTCAATCTTGATTGTATCAACCTTCTTATAAAATTGTGATGCAATTGATGATAATTCTGAATCACTTTCTGTTCCATATAATTCACATTTGTATAGATTTTTAATTTCTAGACCTGTTGCTCCAGCTAAGCAACCAATTTCTAATACATTATTTATGTTTCCTGGTACCATTTCAATAATTTCCGTCTTCGGATACCCAATATCTATTAAATTGTTTCCCCACTTTTCAATATACTTCATTCTATTTTCTATATATAGGTGATTTATATTAATTTCACTATTTCCATTGAATGTCATGTGCCCATAATGATGAACAAATGAATCTAAAGCAATATGCAATTCATATCCTTCTAAAATAGTTCTTAAACAAATATCATCATCTTCAAATGAACCTAGTTTAAACCTTTCATCAAATCCTACTAATCGATCAATTAATTCGCGTCTAACTAATAAACAAAATCCTACTAATCTCAATACTTGCTTAGACATTCCTTTTACACTTGCACAATACCTTAATGAAAAATCATTAATTTCTTGATCATTTTGATAATCAACATTAATTCGCTGCAATCCACTTACATAATTACTTACAGGCCCAACCATGCCAATTTTATCATTACTATATAAAAGAGTAAGCATTGCATCTAACCAATTTTCTGTAACGATTGTATCATTATTTAAAAATAACAAGTTATCACCTGTAGCGACTTCAATTCCTTGATTACAACCTTTAGCAAACCCCATATTTATCTCATTAAAGATTGTAATAAAAGAAGGATTATTCTTTAAATAATCTCGTGTGCCATCAGTCGAGCCATTATCAATAACAATGATTTCTACTTCATCTTCCTTTGTATATTTCGCAAGACTTTCGAAGCATTTTTTCGATACCTCAAGCTGATTATAAGTCAAAATAATAATACTAGTTTTCATTCATTAAACACCTTCTTAGAATCTCACTGATTAGCAAGTATGATTTCTTTTAAATTCATTTATCTAAATAACCCATGCATTAATTAATATATTCAGGATGGAAATATTTGGTCAGTGTTAATTATTAATAAAAAAATCCTCATTAATTTATTCGAATAGATTACTATTGAATAATTAATGAGGATGGTCATCACCTTAGGATAGATTACTAATCTCTAAAAGTGATCGTTAAACAATACGATGAACTGACCAGTTGATCCCTGCTGAATTGTTTCCACCTAAAGTAAGAGGAATAGTTAATCCGTCAGCTTCATAGAAGAGACCAATCACATCTCCGGCAGTTAATTGTAAGTCTCCAGTAATTGTGACAGTTCCATCACCAAGAATTGCTCGTAGATTTAGGACTAATGCAACGTTTACATCTAAAATTGGTACTAATCCACTTAATAAATCAGCTGCCGTTGGTGATGTTCTACGGAATACAAATGAAGGATTTATACCTGCTCCGAGTGATACTGTTAACGTTGCTGTCGTAGAGTAGCTAATTGTTGCTTCAAAAGTATAACGTCCTGTTGCTGGGACAGTGAAGTTACCTGTTGTTGGATCAAAAGTAGTTGCATTGAAGAATGGACTTGTAACACTCCATCCTGTTAATTGAGTTGAAGTTGAAGTATTAAGCGTTGGTAAAAACGCCGAGAATCCTTCAGAAAGTACATTTGGACCTGTTGCTCCTGCTGGACCT
>NZ_NUHI01000048.1:0-2899 GCF_002575105.1 Bacillus sp. AFS053548
AGTCGAGTAGAATGGAGTCTTTTTACCTTGCGGTAAATTGCACTCCACCCCCTCTCAGAACCGTGCTTGCACTATTAATGCACACGGCTCCTCCAGTAATCATTTACAGAGTGTAACTAATTTCTTTTCTTAAATCATAGATATTCACCTTAACCCTTGGTGAGGGTAGTGGAAACTTGCTCAGGAAGAGTCTGTATTTCTCCCATTTAAAGGATTTCCTTTGACTTCTTCTATTGAGCCATTTGAATATTAAGTTCTCGATTTTAACTTTGAAAATGTTAACACTTGGAATATTATCAGTGATGCAATAGTAGTTGAAGTAGCCAATAAGCGAACGTTTGAATCTGTCCATGTTTATATGAATATTATTATTTCTATTCCTCTTAAGCCATTCTTTAGACTCTTTTAATTTGCTTTGTACTTTCTTCCTACTTGATTTCCGTTTCACTCGAAACTTTCCTTGTTTACTCTTCCCACAGTAGTGCGTAAAACCTAGAAAATCGAAGGTTTCTGGTTTTCCATTTCCCTGGTGCTTTCCAAGTTTCTCCGCAAGCCTTCCAAAAGAGATGATTTTGGTTTTATCTTCGGCTATTTCCAGATTAAACTTCTTGAGTCTTAATTTTAGAGATTGAAAGAATTCCTCAGCTTCATTCTTAAGTTGAAAACAGCACACGAAGTAAGTAGACCAAGGGTACCTCCCCCTTAGTCTCTCTCAGAACCGTACGTGAACCTCTCGGCTCATACGGCTCCCATCATCCAGCCGTTGGTAATATCCCTAATTTCCAGTGTGCAAATAATTTTCTGTCTCTTTTCGCAATGCTTCCAAGCCAATACTCTGCTCTGCGTCTGTGTTTTCGTTTCTTGTATTTCCTACGAACCCATTTAACTAGGCAAAGGTTGATGTGACGAAGTACACCATACATTTCTGATTTATAGAAATGCGTGTAATAGTTAATCCACCCTTGTATCTTCTTGTTAAACATATTTGCGATATCACACAAGTCTTTATCTACTTTTAGTTGGAGCCTCCAACTTCTGACTTCTTTTCGGATTGCTTTCTTCGCTTTCTCGGCTATTGCTGGAAGAAAGTTCGTAAAGAACTTTCCGAATTTGTTCTTTGAGTGTCTTGGTCTAAATGTGTATCCCAGAAAATCAAATGAAATATTATGATAATTACCCTTTCGGTCATCGTCTTTACAATAAACTATTTTGGTTTTCTCTAGATTTAGTTCTAACCCAAATTGCTCAAATCTTTCTTGAAGTCTCTTTTGGAGATATTTTGCTTGTTTTAGTGATACACAGTGTGCAATTCCATCATCGGCATATCTTGCCCAAGGTACTGATTTGAATTCTTTTTCCATAAAATCATCAAAAGTATAATGTAGAAACAGATTCGCGAGTACTGGACTAATAACTCCACCTTGTGGTGTGCCCGCAGTTCTAGGTTCTAATGTGCCATCTTCCATTTGAAACGGTGTCTTTAACCATCTTTCGATGTATAAGATAATCCATTTCTCCTTGGTATGACGTTTTACCATTTCTATCAAATAATCATGTCTGATATGATCAAACAGTCCTTTGATGTCGAACTCGAGTACCCAGTCTTTTCTCCAACATCTAGTTCTCGTTGTTTCTAACGCTTGTATGGCTGATTTATTTGGACGATATCCATAAGAATCTTCGTAGAAGATACGTTCTACTGTTGGCTCAAAGTATAGTTTTGCGACCATTTGTGCAATTCTATCTTCCACCGTAGGAATACCTAGTATTCTAGTTCCTCCGTTTTTCTTTGGAATCGCAACTGCTCTTACTGGTTTAGGGATATAACTTCCTGATGACATACGGTTCCATATTTTATAGAGATTATCTTTCTTATTTATCTCAAATTCTTCTATGGATTGTTCATCTACTCCGTATGTTCCACTATTTGCTTTCACTCTTTCAAACGCTGTTACTACTGCGTTTTTAGAGATATTGAATGGCTTTGTTTCTTGCATAAGCTCCTCCTCCTCTCAAAGTTGACTTATCCTTGAAACTGGATAATTCGGGTTCTTCGCTCCATTTCCATTACAGAAATTTCATCACTACTACAACCCAATCTGCCCCCATGACTGCATTGGTACTCTCTTCTTACGGTTCTTCCGCTTGAATTACTCCCTTGTCATCAGTCCGTGGGTTCCCACGTTCCGTACAAACGCCTATGTTATGTTCATGCCACCTTTATGCCGCCCACCGCTTAGACAGTAAACAGGTTTCCTCTAAGCTTATCCCAGATTAACGACTACCCCCTGGTTTTGATGGAATCTCTACGCTTTCGACATTTTCGTAAATGGTTCACTTGCTCGTTCATCTCCATAACACTCACTTGACAATTCTTGATTGCCTTTTCCTTAACGCTCAATACCATAGCTTTTGACTAAAGCACCTTAAGGTAGTTTGAAACCTCCACCTGCATGGCGATTTCGGCGGACCTACCGCCATCATTTGTACAGCGTAGCTGTCTTCAAGTTGCTAACACAACTTGGAAGCGCCTTCGTGGCGCACAATCATCCGCATACCTTACTAGGTATGCTTGTCCATCGCACTGTTTCTTGACACTTTTCTCGAACCATAAGTCAAGTACATAATGAAGATAGACATTAGCTAATACAGGAGATATTACTCCACCTTGCGGTGTACCAATATCTGTTTTGTATTTCTTTCCTTCTTCCATATATCCACCCTTAAGAAACCTACCGATTATTCTTAGTAAGTTTGGGTCAACGATTCGGAGTTTTAAGAACTCCATCATCCATTTGTGGTCAACATTGTCAAAGAACCCTTTTATGTCTACATCTACAACATAGTTTACTGACCTCTTTTCTATATAGAAGTTCAGTATTTTCAAAGCATCGTGGCA
>NZ_NUHI01000049.1:0-531 GCF_002575105.1 Bacillus sp. AFS053548
TCTTTTCTTCTTCGAATTGAGCTTCGGAATATACATTCGCCTAACTGGAACAGGTCGATAACTTTTGCTCTTAAGTCTACTTACTAAATTCTCTATATTTTCTTCGAGATTACCACTGTATTGCTCTTTCGTTNNGCTTATCTAGTAAATGTGCAAAAGATGTAAATTGCATTTTAGGATCAGATGTTGCTAATTCTGCTATCCTTAGTAGTTTTGTTTCCATTTATTATCCCTACCTCTGTGTGTAGTAAATGTGTCCCTATTAAGGGTGATAAACTGGTAGTAGCCTTTCCTCCATCGGCATTACCCAACTTCATAGGTACTACGCTACTATCCGACTCCCTACATCGGCATTTGGTTTCCTTACTTTTTATCGCTTGTACACCATACTCTTCTAAAAAAAAGAAAAGACCGGTAGGGTCTCCCGAGTTGCCGTATCATATCAATGTATAACGTGCCAAGGTCTATGACTCCAGAGAGGCTTTACCATTCTTGCCTTACCGAAAGGTAAAGTGTAGCTTTCTGCTATGC
>NZ_NUHI01000050.1:0-2822 GCF_002575105.1 Bacillus sp. AFS053548
TAGTTGAAGATCAAGAGCAGCCATTTGCTGCTTTTTTATTTAAGTATTTGGCAGTTTAGTTGCATAAGAAATGATAAAATAGTAAGTCAATAATTGATAATTTTTTTAAAAAACTGAATTATCTTGACAATTATCGGATGGATTGATATGGTTATAAAAAAAATATTTCTTATCCAGAGAGGTGGAGGGACTGGCCCTTTGAAGCCTCAGCAACAGGTCTGCTTAAGTAGACACTGTGCTAATTCCAGCGGGTGATAACCTGATAGATGAGAGCTTCCGTTTTTATTTGTCAGTAGCGCACTCTTTTTTAGAGTGCGTTTTTGTTTTTTCTGGATAGTAACTAAAGGAGAGTAGAAATGGGGAACAAAAATGGGCAAGAATTTCAAAGGAACATGCAAGCACGTCATTTAGTCATGCTATCACTTGGTGGGGTGATTGGAACTGGCTTATTCTTAAGCTCGGGCTACACTATTCAACAAGCTGGCCCGTTTGGAACAATTCTATCCTATCTGATTGGTGCGCTAGTGGTTTATCTAGTTATGCTATGTTTAGGAGAGCTTTCCGTACATATGCCTGAAACGGGCTCATTTCACAGTTATGCAGTTAAATACATTGGACCGGGTACAGGGTATACAGTAGCCTGGTTGTATTGGTTAACTTGGACTGTTGCTTTAGGTTCTGAATTTACAGCCGCAGGATTACTTATGAAGCGATGGTTTCCAACGATTAATGTTTGGATATGGAGTGCTATTTTTGCCATTTTGATTTTTGTATTAAATGTCATGACTGTTAAATTTTTCGCCGAATCCGAATTTTGGTTTTCATCGATAAAGGTTATAGCTATTGTGATTTTTATTGTTTTAGGAGCAGCGGCAATGCTAGGGTTTCTTCCGATGAGTCATTCAAAAGCAGCACCATTATTTTCTAATTTTACAAGTGGAGGTTTATTTCCTCATGGTGCTACGGGCATTATAATGACCATGCTTGCGGTTAATTTTGCTTTTTCGGGAACAGAATTAATAGGCATTGCAGCTGGAGAAACCGCGAACCCGGAAAAAATGATACCGAAGGCCATTCGAACTACTCTGTGGAGATTGATCATCTTTTTTGTAGGAACGATTTTTGTTTTATCTGCGTTATTGCCTATTTCCGATGCTGGTATATTAGAGAGCCCTTTTGTTGCAGTTCTAGAACGAATTGGGGTGCCATATTCAGCTGACATAATGAATTTCGTTATCTTAACAGCTATTTTATCTGCGGCAAACTCAGGCCTCTATGCCTCTTCTAGAATGCTTTGGTCGCTTGCTAATAAGAATACAATATCTCCGATTTTTGGAAAAATGACGAAGCAAGGTGTTCCAATCAACGCCGTCATTTTCAGCATGGTGGGTGGAGCTTTGGCTTTGCTCTCAAGTATTGTGGCACCAGATACTGTCTATATCGTACTTGTTTCCATTTCCGGTCTAGCAGTAGTTGTAGTTTGGATGAGTATTAGTGCTTCCCAGTTCCTATTTCGCAGACAATTTTTGAAAGAAGGAAATTCTGAAAAGGACTTGATTTATCGCACACCACTGTATCCATTAGTACCAATTGCTTCTTTTATCCTTTGTCTGGCATCGTGTATTGGAATTGCATTCGATCCAACACAGAGAATTGCCTTATATTGCGGCATACCGTTTATTTTGTTTTGCTATGGAAGTTATTATCTAACAAAAAATTTAAAAAAGAGGAGCGTAGATTATGTCGAACAAAGTCAATCCAATTGATGCTATTTTATCCCAACATTCCATTATGCTTCTTGACGGAGCATTAGCTACAGAATTGGAGGCGCATGGATGTAATTTGGACGATCCCCTTTGGTCGGCACGTGTGTTACTAGAAAATCCGGAACTTATTTATCAGGTTCATTCGGACTATTTTCGTGCTGGTGCGGACTGTGCCATAACAGCAAGCTATCAAGCTACTATTAGTGGTTTTTCCGCGCGTGGAATACAAGAACAGGAAGCTTTGGAATTAATTAAGAAAACGGTGTTACTTGCAAGAAGGGCAAGAGATGATTTTTGGAAGGAAAATAAGCAAACGAATAGGCCTAAACCATTGGTTGTTGCATCGGTTGGGCCGTACGGGGCTTACCTTGCAGATGGTTCAGAGTATGTAGGTAACTATGGTGTGACAGATAAAACATTAGCAGACTTTCACCGTTCGAGAATGTCAGCGTTAATTGAAGCAGGTGCAGATCTATTGGCATTTGAAACGATCCCTTCCCTGCAAGAAGCAAGAGTATTAGATACATTATTACGTGAGTTTCCAGAAACATATGCGTGGCTTTCCTTTTCGTTAAAAAATGAGAAAGAGATTAGTGAAGGTATGAAACTCGTAGAGTGTGCACGAGTTTTTGAGAAAAGTGAACAAATTGTAGCAATAGGCATCAATTGTGCGCCAGTAACCGTTGTGACTGGTGCAATACAAGAGTTGAGGGCAAACACCAAAAAACCGATTATTGTTTATCCAAACTCTGGTGAAACTTATAATCCAGAAACAAAAACATGGCATGGTCATGAACAATGTAACGTGTTAGATATTCAATCTGAAGAATGGTACCAAGCAGGTGCACGTTTAATAGGTGGATGCTGCAGAACGACACCTTATCACATTGAGGAGATATCAAACAAGTGGCGTTCTTCCAAGTATTGAACCAATTGAAGGTGAAGGGGACTATTTATTCGTAATTAAAGTTAACGAAGAGGTTAATTTAGTTATTCAAAAAATAGTTCATATTGCTGAAAGTTATTCAACTAACACATGCGTGTGCGGCCGAGCCT